>QQUM01000031.1 GCA_008501545.1 Calditrichota bacterium | reverse complement strand
AGCCTGTATGCAACAGGCTCACTGTGAAATTGTCATTTACGTTGTCATGTAAAAATTCGGCATCTGGGAGAAGAGGGTTGAGGACTTTTTGCAGCAGATTAGCGGAATATTTATTTCTGAACTGAAAAAATTTTTGTTATAAAAATATTAACACATTTATTTAGCGGAAGGCGTGTTCAGGATGAGGTCTTGTAATTTCATTTCTGTTTATTTTGTCCCAGAAGCGTCACTATCAAGGCTGCACCGGCGATGACTGCGAGACGCAAGGTGTTGTTGTTCTTATTGCTCGTGATATATTTGATGACCGGGATAGTAGCCAATTTGGGTGCTAGTTTTTTGCCCATGTGACGTGCTGCTCTGGCCGGATGCATCTCCTGTTTGATTTGTTTTGATTCAAGCTGGAAAATACGCCGGTTGGCCGCTATTTTTTCTTGCAATAATTTTTTTTCGTATTCTGCCTTATTCATTTTTTGTCCCAAAAAATTCCTGGTCTTTTTTGAACTCAGCCATAGAAGCTGCAAATGGCCCGGGAGAATTTTTTAACTTCATCCATACATATAAAATTAAGATAGTGGCAAGCAAAAGGTAGAAACCTGCGAAAGCAAAAGCCAAAATTATGTGCAACTTCCAGAACAGCAGCAATAATGCAAGGTTGAGCATGAAGAAGCCAAAAAACACGGCCATGACAGCAATGATAACGGCGATGAGCATGGCGAGAAACCGGCGTTTTTCCTCGCTGAACTCCATTGCAAAAAGCTCAAACCGGTGCTGCAATCCTTCCAATAAGGTCGCCCAGAGATGCAGTAAAGATGCCGCAAGCGTGTTTTTCTCAGAAGCCATGCAAATCAACCTTTACGGTTGAGCAATAAACCGAGAACGACGCCAATGCCCGCAGCGATTGCGACTGAAGTCAGTGGATTCTTGCGAATATGCTCTTCTGCATCTTCCAGAGTTTCTTTCATCTGGTATTCGGCCACACCTTTTAGCTCATCGGCTTTTTTTGATAGCTCAGTCAGCGTATCGCCGAGCTTGTCTTCTGCCTCCGCGATGAGCGTGTTGAGCTTTTTTAAATACTCTTCTTTGTGCTTGCCCTGCGTTTCTTTTTTTGTCTCTGTCGATTTTTCAGCTTCTTTATCCGGCATGACCGCCCTCCTGACTTGACATAAAAATAATGCAATATTAAAATTGGCTATTGGCTATTGGCTATTGGCTGTTGCGTATTGCAAAGATTGTTGTTGATCTTTTATCAAAATAAGCCTTTTTTGCTCTCCTGCAAGTGGAAAAATGCAGCCTTCGGGAGTCATTACTTTATACTTGATATTTTAAAACTTGCCGAGCCTATTTGCTTGACTTTGCTGGCAAACAAACCTATTTTTATCCATTCACCACCTTTGCAGCCATTCTCACGACGCTTTCAGACAACCAATCCGGGGTAACACGATGCACAAAACTTACAAAACCCAATATCCAATAATCAACACCCAATGCTCATATGGAAATTGGATTTGGATATTGGATGTTGATTATTGCATGTTGCATATTGACCAAGGAGTTTTGCTATGAAAAATTTAACAGTATTTTTATTGTCGAGCTTTGTTTTTTTCACAGCCTGCACCTCCGACGCAAACAAAGAATTGAAAAACCAGTCTCTTACTGCGATTCAAGAGGGGGACTACAATTTAGCCATTTCCCGCATTGAAGAAGGTTTACAGAAAGCACCGGACGACGCTGAACTCCACTATTTCATGGGGCAGGCCTACCGCGAACTGCAATTTAAGGATGGCAGCCAGATCAATCAACTCAACCTGGAGATGGGCGAAAAGGCGAGCGCTGCATTTCGTAAAGCCATTGAAATTTCGCCGGATTACAAAGGGCGAAAATTCGTCGTTGGACCGTACACGAAAATTCAAAGCATATGGGGCGCGATTGCCATGGCGTACATTGAGGCTGGGGATAACGAAGCGGCTGTAAAAGCTTTTAAACGGGGCAGGGCAGAGGGTGGCTTTTTCCCGGCAATGATGGAATACAATAAAAACATCATGGCCAGCTGCGAACCCAATGCCATCATCTTCACCAATGGCGACAACGACACCTATCCCATGTGGTATCTGCAGCTGGTCGATGGCTACCGCAAAGACATCAATGTGGTAAACCTGAGTTTGCTGAATGTGCCATGGTATATCAAACAACTCAAAAACACCTATCCCTTTGGCAACAATCGAATCGCACTGGAATTGACGGATGCGGAAATAGAAGCATTGAAGCCGCAAAAATGGCAGACACAAACTGTTGCGATACCGGGTTCTGAAACTGATAACGAAATAAGCTGGTCACTATCCCCAACCATAAAAGATGTCGCCTTGCGCGTGCAGGATTTGATGGTGTTGAATATTCTAAATGACAATAAATGGCAACGACCGGTGTACTTTTCATCGACCGTAGCACAAGTGAATAAAATGAATCTGAATTCCTACCTGCGGTTTGAAGGGCTGGTACTCCGCCTGGTTTCTGAAAAACAGGATATGTCTGTTGAGCTTCTGCAAAAGAATTGCTTTGATGTTTACACCTACGATGGCGTGAAGGATAAGAATTTTCAATACGTAGATGAACTGCATTCGATGTACCAAAACTATCGTGCCGGTTTCATGCTGCTGGCGGATTATTATGCCCGTGAAAGCAATATGCCGGAGGTCGCACACACAATCGAATTCATGAACCAAAAACTCCCTGAGAAATTGTATCCCTGGCAGAATCCAAAACAGAAAAAATATGCCGAGAATCTTTTGCTGAAAGCAAATGAGGCGATATAGTTCTAAAAAAGATCGTTCCATGATGACAGGGATAGAGAATTCGGGGGGATACACAATACTTGTCATGCGGTGAGCATCTTTTGTTTTTGCTGTAAAAAAAGTTATAAAACTGCAACTCGTTTTGACTTTCTGCTTGCAATTAATCGACGCAATTTCTATTGTGTTTTAACGGAATAATGTAAATAAAAGCAAACAGTTAAAATAAACTCTGCAATGTATTTCATCCTTGCGAAGGTTTCGAACCTTCGCAAGGATGAAATCATAATAGCTAATATTTCTTTGCGGCAAACATGAAAATAATCGCTGACCTGCATTTGCATTCTTACTATTCACGGGCAACGAGCAAAAATCTCAATCTTGAACACCTGGCAAAATGGGCACAGCTCAAAGGGATCGATGTTGTCGGCACCGGCGATTTCGTTCATCCCGGCTGGCTGAAGGAACTGCAGGAAAAGCTCGAACCGGCTGAAGATGGTTTGTTTAAACTGAAAGATGAATTTTTACAAACAACCCAGCCGGAAGTGCCCGCTTCGTGTGCTGCCCCAGTCCGGTTTATGCTCACTGTTGAAATTTCCAATATTTATAAACGCCTCGACAAAGTCCGCAAAATACACAACATCCTTTTCGCACCTCACTTCGAAGCCGCACTCACAATTCAGGCCAAACTTGATGCTATCGGCAATATCCATTCCGACGGCCGCCCGATTCTCGGACTCGATTCCCGCGATCTGCTGGAGATTACATTAGAAGCTGACGACCACGCTTTTCTTGTGCCCGCACACATCTGGACGCCATGGTTCAGTGCACTCGGCTCCAAAGGCGGCTTCGATCGCATGGCCGACTGTTTCGCCGATTTAACCGAACACATCTTTGCCGTTGAAACCGGGCTTTCCTCCGATCCAATGATGAACTGGCGCCTGAGCCAGCTCGATCCTTACATTCTCATTTCCAATTCCGACGCCCACAGTCCGCAAAAATTGGGACGCGAGGCCACCGTTTTTGATACGGATTTATCCTACTACGCCATGTACGAGGCGATGAAAAATCCGGCGAACGAAGGGCTGGTTTCCACCATCGAGTTCTTTCCGGAAGAAGGAAAATACCATTTTGACGGCCACCGCAAGTGCGACATGCGCCTGCACCCTCGTGAAACTGAAAAATACAATGGCTTGTGCCCGCAATGCGGTAAGCCGGTTGTCGTCGGTGTGATGTCGAGAGTAGAAGAACTCGCTGATCGGGAAGAAGGCGTGAAAGCACCGCGGTCGCGGCCTTATTTCAGTCTGATACCATTGCCTGAAATCATTGCTGAAGCGGAGCAGAAAGGACCGAATACAAAAACCGTTCAGGCTGTTTTTAACCGCATGGTGCACAAGATCGGCAATGAAATGTTTATTCTGCAGGATGCACCACTGGAGGATATTGCAAAAGCCGGAGGGCCAATCGTAAGCGAAGCCATCCACCGCATGCGCAACGGGGATGTGAATATTGCAGCGGGATATGACGGTGAATTCGGGGTGATTAAAATCTTCAATGACGAAGAACGGCAGGAAATTTCCCGCCAGTCGACATTCATAACCGGTCACGACAGCAAGAAACAAACGAAAAAAAAAGATGAATTGCAATTAAGCGCAGATTCGGAGAAGATAGACGAATCTGAGCACAAACAAAAAGCTGAGGAGATGGGACCAGTGCGAAACTATCTTTATCATTTCAATCAAAAATTGTATGAACAGCGCACGCACAGCATGGATTATGTAAACGATGCAGAAGGCGAGGCGC
>QQUM01000170.1 GCA_008501545.1 Calditrichota bacterium | reverse complement strand
CATTCAGGCCGATGAAATCATGGATAGTGCAAGCGAAATTCTCTTAGCCGCTGCCAAATTTACGGATGGCCTTCCGGTTGATCGTTATACTTTCTTATTCCATTTTGAAAACAAAGATGTCTTCAGCGGTGGCGCATGGGAACACAACTACAGTTCCATTTACTCCTTTGGCGAGGCATCCATCGAAACAATGTTGAAGCGAGATATTGTCGGTACGATGGCGCACGAGTTTTTCCATATCATCACACCTCTCCATATTCATAGCGAATTAGTCGAGCATTTCAATTTCGTTAAACCGCAGGCATCCGAGCATTTGTGGCTGTATGAAGGAACGACGGAGTGGGCATCAAAAATTATGCAATTACGTGGTGATTTAATCAGCCTTGAAGATTATCTGAACATTCTGAAAAACAAATTGCGAATAAATGATCATTTTCGAAAAGACTACAGTTTAAGTCAATTGGCCCTTGATTCATTTTCGATGGCGGGGAAAGGCCAGTACGGCAACATTTATCACCGTGGGGCACTTGTTGCAGGATTGCTTGACTTGCGACTTCTGGAACTATCCAATGGCAAACGTGGACTGCGGGAGGTTTTGATAGAATTGACACAGCGTTACGGCCCCAACAAGCCATTTTCAGAAGAAGAATTCTTTAACACATTTACCAGCTTAACATATCCGGAAATCGCTGATATTTTCAATCGCTATGTCAAGAGTGCCGAAGCGATACCGATGCGTGACTATTATGGAAAAATCGGCATTGTCTACACTGAAACTGTTCACACCGGGCAAATCGATACGACGGCCGGCCTGAAACTAACCATGCAAAATCAAAAAGTTGTTTTTAACGATCTCCCGGAGCAAACACTCGCAATGGGTTTGCAGAACGGGGATGCAATTAAGGCAATTAATGGTAAAGAATTCACGATGAAAAATTTCCGTGCCCTGTTCCGGGAAATTAACATGCTCGGGCTGGATGAGCCTTATACTGTCACCGTGGCACGGGATGGTGAGGAGCATACAATCACCTTGAAAAAGTTCACCAAGGAAAAAATCGAGCGCCATGTTTTTGAAATAATGGATGATCCAACACCAGAGCAATTAGCGCTACGGCAAGCCTGGCTGAAAAATCTTTGATCGAATTTGTAAACAAAAAAGAAAAACCTCGAAATAAATGTGTTTCGAGGTTTTCTATTAGATACAGATTGGAAAATTTCCCGGTCCGATCACGAAAAAACGCGATTTAAACAAGACCACGCGCAAATTAATCCACCGTAACAACAACTTTTCCCTTTTGCTTCGCGGTGCCATAGTACGCCATCGCCTGCGGAATGTCTTCAAATGAAAATACTGTGTCAATAACAGATTTCATTTCATGTGTTTAAAAGTTATCCCGGTCTGCAATCAGAACTGAAAAAATATTACTTATCACCAAAAAATACCTTGAGAAGTCCCATTGAAATAAAACCAACACCGAGACCAACCAGCACGCCAACGGCAACCTGGTGATATAATATGCCTAATCCAATCCCGACTAATAAACAACCGACGAAAACGAGTCCGATTACCGATGAACTGTCCTGTGTTTTCTCTTCCATCTTTCACTCCAGACTTAAAGATTCTATTCCACACTTTCCCGAAGCATCTCAGCAATTTTGGGACGTGTCGCTTCGATACGTTCATAATCCAGGATGAGCCCCAGGGGTTTTAATCCTTTTGCAAGGCTATCGTAAACGCCTTTTACATCTGCAAACTCTCCTTCGACACCATTAAGTGGCGTTGAACCAAAACTGTTTTTTACGTTTGTGTCCGCACCATGTTCCAGTAACATTTTGACAATCTTTTCACGGCATAAAAATGATGCAATATGCAGTGGTGTCGAGCCATCGTTATTGGTAACTGACAAATCGGCACCTGCATCGATGAGCGCTTTAGCCACTTTCGGTTGGCCAAAA
Organism: Calditrichota bacterium; assembly: GCA_008501545.1. Classification (GTDB taxonomy): domain Bacteria; phylum Zhuqueibacterota; class Zhuqueibacteria; order Zhuqueibacterales; family Geothermadaptataceae; genus Bioreactorimicrobium. Next base: position 2,658 of record QQUM01000170.1, on the reverse strand, counting down.
GTTGCTGCGATGATCAAGGGCGTGGAGCCGTACAGGTCTTTGCCGTTCAGATCCGTTCCAGCGTTGATATGCTGTTGAATCGCCACGACATTCCCTTGCAGTGCCGCCAGGTGGATACTAACTTGTGGTGGTTGCTTCGTGACGTCGGCTTCTTTATTCGAATCGCAGCCGATCACTACAAAAGCCAGTACCAGAATAAATGTGATTAATGCTGTTTTCATCTCAATCTTCTCCTTTTTTCTGATCAAAAACCATGGTTTAATGGTTTGCTTGTAAAATAAGACAATGCCATTACTGGCAATATATGTCGCAACGACAGAAATCAAATATTTTGCCTGGGACGGCATTGCGGTATGTAACATTATTAATGCAATTCCCCCTAATACGATTGTGTGAATGATGTAGACATTGTATGAATTATCCGCAAGAATTCGGGCAACGCGTCCTTGTGTGTTTGGAAAGTAGCGAAATGTTTTGACAATTAAATACAATAAACCGAGCAATGAAAAGTGAAAAGCAATCCACATCAGAAGTGAATCACCACTTCTGGAAATCACGAACGATCCGGGGTAGACGAATGCACGCCAGTGAAAGTATTGGTAAATGTAGACAAAAATCCAAATAGTGCTGAGCATGGCAAAATACAGTCTCTTACTATCCGGTTTTATCGAAAAAATATCCTGCTCGTATACCAGTGCACCCAGTAGAAATATCATGAAATAAACGAGCAGACGTTCATTCTGAAAATCCAGCAAAAAGGTTTTGGTCCATCCCTGCACATTATTCAAGTCCATCAGAACGCTGTAAACAATCCCGATAAGAAAGACAGCCGGAACGGCGTTATGCAATCGAATCTGCAACAGTGTGCGTAGTTTCTTCGAGAGCGCCAGATACAGTACATCGAACATGAATAAAACAGGCAGAAACCATAACCAGTTCTGGCTGAAAATTCCATTGCTGAAATGAAAATACGTGGTCCAGCTTTCCTGTGGCAGGTCTCGCGAATAGAGAAATATAATTTTGTAAATCGGGATTAACACGAACACTGCGAAAATCCATGGTACGATAAGTCTTTTAAATTTGGCTTTCAAAAATAACCATTTGCTTTTCGAAGCAAGTGAACGTGGCGTTAAATATCCCGCGATAAAAAAAATAACCGACATGACGAAAATATCGACTATCACATTTAGCTTGCCTGCAAGGCTGTTTGTAGCGGGGTCATCGACAAGCCAGAAAAATGCCCCGACTCCACTGCTTTCGTAGACCAGACCGGTATGCAGGAGAACAACCAGAAAAATCATAAATGTTCTGATATTATCGAGAAAATAAAGCCTGGTTTGCCGGACTGTTTTTTCAATATTTGTATCCATTGTACATGCTCCTGAGTTCGAATGTTCAAGGATAATCGGGACTTACCTTTGCGGTAATGAGCGAATATTGTAAAAGGCGATTGCACTGAAAATAACGAAAAAAACGAACATATAGCCTGAACATGCAAGCAGGTCAAAACTCCTGAATGTGTTACGCATTCCAGCAGCAAACACGCCTATTTTATTGCTTTGAACCAGGGACAACATCAAAAGGGGAAAAAAGACAACTGGAATTGAAGCAAACACCAGCCAGAAAACCAGCACAAATTTTCGCCCATACCGGTAAAACAGGGAACCAAGCATTAAACCGATTGCTGAGAGCGCAAGACACAGCCCGAAGAAAAACAACAATTGCAAAATTCCATTACTCGTAGCATAGGGTGAGAAAAAGTGCAATGGATCTGTAATATTGACATAACCAAAAACGCTGTTCAGGTAATCAACTACGAGGCGTTCACTGACGATTATCAGAGAGAAAAATGCACTCATTAAGATCGCTACGCCAGTTAAGGATTGAAAAATCGCTGTGCGTGTGTTACTCAGTGTAAGCAAAAAATCAAAGTCTTCACGAAACTTGAGTGAAATAGCAAACTGAAAAATTGCTATGCCCCACAACCGGTAAACAAAACTTCCCTCTTCGGGGCCTATCAGGGATGTTGCAATCAGTCCGTAGTATGTAAGAATCATGGTGAACAGGTAAATTAAAAAATACCAAAGTGACCAGATCAGATGGTACCGCATTTTGTAGCGAATGTTTAGAATGAGTAGATTCAAGTTCACAGCGTCTGCTCCTTCTGTTCCGATGTCAGATGGATGAAGAGTTTTTGCATCGATAAAGGGGAAAAATGCAGGCCGGCCCATGGTTTTTCCAATTCGATCGATCCTACGACAACTGCTGTTTTTATCGTGTTGACCACCTGGCTACTTATGACCTGTCGATGCTGCAAAAATTCATCGACTCCAGCTGTTGTCCCGGAAACATAAAAAACATTTGCGAGCAAATTTTCTACAGAATCCTGACGGATCACTTTGCCATCCTTAAAAATAATGGCTTCGTTAAACAAATCAGCAGATTCTTCAATCAAGTGGGTTGAAATGATAAAAAGCCGTGGATTTCTGGAGAAGGTCTCGATTAATTCCGAATAAAATTCATCCCGTGCGACGGCGTCAAGGCCGAGGACCGGTTCATCAAAAATTGTAATGGGTGCATTCGACGCCAGGCCAATTACGATGCGAAAAATGGATTGGTGTCCACGCGACAATTGGCTGTAGGATTTCCGGGAATCTA
>QQUM01000683.1 GCA_008501545.1 Calditrichota bacterium | reverse complement strand
TCAAGGCGGCCTGATATTTAAAATTGTCGTTATAAGTTGGCCATGGAAATGGATGGGGTAATCATAACTGTGTTCATCGGTCGACTCGACTCTGAACAAATCGACAACGATTGGCTGAGTCAGTTTTTCCTGATCAACAAGAAAAAGTGTGCGCTGCATCTGTACACCAGGATAGTGTTTTGTAGAGCGCGCGCTCATGACCTGCACATCACCGCCCGCGTGGAAAAAGTGCCGTTCAGCAGCGACTTTATCAGCTTCTTTTCGGTTGCCAAAGTTTTGTGATTTCTGATCGACAGTAACGGTATTGTGTGCTATTGTTTGTTTGGCGTAGGAATCGTTTTCAGGCAAATACCGGCCGCCAAACTTGGGTTCCATGTTAATCCAGCGTGAAAAACCGTAATCAAAAACCACTTGCGAGCCCTGGTCGAACAAGCTGAAATGGAGCTTATCAAAATGGCCGTGGCCTAAACCGTGTGTACCATACTTCATCAGCGCCATGGTTTGCTTTTCGCCGGTTCCGGAACGCAGAATTCCCAAACCGCCCTGCTTGCCGTCGTGACCGTCTGTGAATTCCACACTTTTCCAGGCAAGTTCAGGAATCACATCGGCGGTGGCCATGTCTTTGGCAACCATCAGTCCGGCCTTGTTTAAAATCACCTGATCCTGAATAGCAGCGATAGCTAATAAATTCTTATTGGCGCCGTAACGTTGATAAGCGATATCGTTGGAAACTACCGGGCCAATGGATCTTACATCCATGCTGCGGGAAGCGTCGTTGATGGGCGGGAAAGTACCGTTGGAAAATACAGTCTGCATTGTAGAATAATGGACTTTGCCAAGAATACCGTCTCGATATTCGAATATCTTTCTTTGCGGTTCATTGCGCTCTACAGCTTCAGCATAAAGAAAAAACGGCCGCAATGCATAGCGGATGTAGTACGGTCCTTCAAGGTAATAACCGTCCGGGGAAAACAGCAAATCAAGCTGTTTCAGGAAGCCACCTTTGCCATCTTTTTTTGTGCCGTACAACGCCATTTCCACGAGATTTTTATCGCCGATTACATAACCATACATGCCAACCGAAGCCACCATCCAGGTTCCATGGTTGTGGATGCGGTTAAAGACATCAGAGTGCTCGACAGTAAACAATTCGATAATATGATCAAAAACGTTGGTTTCGATGTGCTTGCGGTCGTCGGCGCTGAGCCAGTCAGATATACAATCGTAAGCGATGGATGTGTAGACCAGCCATACGGTTTCATTGAGCGTCTGATGAAAAAGTTTGCCCGGACGTTGTTTATGGGAAAGTGGGTGTGGCCCCAGCTTGGGGTACATTTCTGCGTAGGCAAAGAGCATATCCTTCACAAACTGCGCATATTTCTCATTGCCGGTGATGGTGTACAATACACCTGCCGCTTGCATGTCGCGATAATTCTGTTTGTGTTTCTCATGTTCATAGCCACCTGCTTCACCGGGAGGTGGCACTTCGATTCCCTGCCTAAGCGCTTTTTCCGTTTGCGTTTTCAGATTTTCGAAGGATTTTTTCAGGAGCGGATATTTATCCAAGGATGCGCGGATTTCAGCGGCTTCTTGTGATGTGATAAAAATGCTGGGATGCTCGCCGGCAAAGAGCATGAAAGGCAAAAGAAATAATATGATGATGAATAATGAGAATTTTCTCATTGTTTTATCCACTTTAGAACACTGACAGGGCTTAAAACCCTGTCAGTGTTTTTCATAGTCTTACCTAATTAATAATGATCTACATTTCCGCATTACGGCATGTATAGGCCACCGTTTACTTCAAGGCTTTGTCCTGTCATATAATTGGATAAATCACTTGCAAGAAACAGCACCACATTGGCGATGTCTGCTGCTTCACCAACGCGACCCAATAAAATCATCGAAGGCATCTTTTCCTGCACTTCTTTCGAGGTGAATGTGTTGTGAAAGGCAGTGCTGCCGATAAATCCCGGTGAGACACAATTTACACAGACGCCAATGGGTCCCAACTCTTTTGCCAATGCCTTGGTGAATGTCCATATACCACCTTTGGATGCTGCATAAGCTGCGGCTCCAGGGCCGCCGCCATCGTGTGCTGCTTGAGAGCTTAAATTGATAACCTTGCCGCCATTTTTCTTTTTAAAGGAAGGGATAGCCAGATTGGCCATAATGAATGATGTTTTTAAATTGATATCCATAATCGTGTCAAAGTGATCATTATCAAACTCTGCCACCGGTACACGCTTTACCAAACCACCGGCATTATTCACAAGGATGTCTACTCCGCCAAATTCATCTGCTGCATCGATCAGTTTTTGCGCGCTTTCTTTTTTCGATACATCTGCAACAACCGCTTTTACCGGACCATTCGAGCTAATTTCTTGCGCTACTTTCTCTAGCGTTTCTCCATCGCGATGGTTGTTGATGATAACCGAAGCGCCACATGCAGACAGCGTCGCCGCGATTTGTTTTCCTATTCCCTGAATACTGCCAGTTACGATTGCTGTTTTCCCTGCCAAGCTTAGTTCCATTGCGGGCCTCCAATATGATTTATCAAATTAAGATTTATATCATATGACATGTTATCCTATATAATATGTCATACATCTTTTTTGTTCAAAAAAAATTACATTTCTTCAGATAACATTTGTGTGTGTTTTTCTGCTATCTTAATATGTTCCCACATGGCGTCATAAGCGCCTTGTTCATCCTGAACTTTAATTTTGTCAAATATTTTTGTGTGATAATTTAACGCAGCGTTTTTAGCCACATCAACCTCAGCATATACCAACAGTTTGATACGTGGCATGATTTGAAAAATCGGTTCGATCATTAAGGGAATCATTGGATTTCCTGTTGATTGAGCGATGAGTAAATGAAAATCTCGATCCAGCAGACTTTCCTTTTTAAATTCTTCATCAGAACAATTTTTCAGGTCGGCAAGATTCTTTTCAAATTTTTCGATGTCAGAATCGGTGCGGTTTTTCGCTGCCATACGGGCGATGGGAGGCTCTATCATTTTGCGTACATTAATGATATATCCGAGGTATTCCTTATCGAGATTAAGCTCTAAATATAATTGCATCGGCCGCATAACATGCTGTGGATGATAGTTTTCAATGTAAATGCCACTGCCTTTACGGACGTTTATCAAACCACGCGCGCTAAGCATTTGCAAGGCTTCACGCAGAGCTGTTCGGCTGACGGCAAACATGTCGCACATTTCTTTTTCAGTAGGAAGTTTCTGTCCAGGTACGAAGGTTTTGTTGATAATCGATTCTTCGATTTTCTGCTGTATTTCCTGGCTAAGTGTTTGTTTTTTGCCGATACGTTGGAATACGTTATTCAATTATCACCTTCATTAAACAAGAATGAATAATATTGTAATATGTATGACACATGTCAATTATAGGAAACTAACTTTTGAATGTCAATCATTTATTTGCAAAACTTTCCCATTCACTAATAGGCGCTGTTTCGGCCCATTAAAATAAATTAAAATCCATCCTGCCCATTTCATTCGAATGTTTCAAAACTTGTTTCAAATGAAACACTTTGATTCATCTTTAACAAACAAATCCAAGTTATTGTTTATTAAAGATTATAAAAATCTTACCAAAGGATTATTGCAACACGATGTTTCAATTTCAACAGGAATTCAACATTGGTCCTGCATTTGCTGAAGGGGAGTCCATATAAATTAAAAAGGGTGCACATTTTATGGATCGTATGTTGGGTAATCAAAAATTTTTGGCAGGTAATTTTGAAGAGGCTATTCCATTGCTGGAAAATGTTCTCTTGAAACATCCTGAAGATACCCATTCTGTGCGAAAACTTATCATTTGTTATTTGGCAACAGGTCAGCTTTATCGTGCAATTCCCAGTTTTATCAATTTGCTGCAAAAGGATACCACGCTGACATCACCAACATGCGACGACACTTCAAGTGATTTGGAACGAGAGATATTTTCATCGCTTACATCCAGTTTCAAAGTCGGTTTCAATCCTGCTGAACAACATCTTGCAGCAGGGATTTTAGCGATGTTTTTTGATTGCCAGCTAGCTCAATCCTTTTTTAAACGCGCACAAAAATCTGATCCAAACGACGAAAACACAAAAAAAATATTGGATATATTACACGTAAAGAATCATCAGCTCAAACATTGATTAAATAGTCATTCATGAAGTGATTGTCAAAAAAGGAGATAAAAATGCGTCAAACTTTTTCGTTTCTCATGTTTTTAATGGTGGCTTTCATTTTTTTTACCATGTGCTCTACTCCGCGTACGCCAACAACCCCGGATGGTAGCGGAGGCATATCAACTTGTGTCGTCTGCCATACCGATGCCGAAACGTTGCAAGCCCTCGCTGAACCCGAGACCGATACAGGTGGTGAATCATCAGGCGAAAGCTGAGGTGGCGAAGTGCCTCAGTTGGAGGCTTGGCAACAAGTTTTGGTGGATGAAGATTTTATAACCTCTACACATGGAAAATTAAGTTGCAGTTCATGCCATCTCGGCGATGAGACCGGCGATACAATGGAAAAAGCACACGCAGATTTAATCGTTGCGCCTTCTGCTGATCCGGAACGTTTCTGCGACACCTGCCACGGCACCCTTG
>QQUM01000732.1 GCA_008501545.1 Calditrichota bacterium | reverse complement strand
CCGGAAAATCCCCGACGCGAATTTTATAGTATGGGCTGTCAAAAATTGAATAAACTTCTGCATCCAACTGAACGATGGCATCGTTCTGCACAGTTCTCGCCGCTTCTGCATCCTGGGTTTGTAAAATTTGTACCCGGTAACCAATCGATTCTGCATCGATTGGAGCCTTGTCAGGGGCAGCAGACAGATCAACATCTTGGGATTCGAGACGATTTCGAACTTTCGGCGTGACAGGGGATGCGGGCTCTTGCAGTTTGTCAAGGTCAAATCTTTCATCCAAAATTTGACTGTTTTTAACCGAAACGCTGTTTTCTTCTGTATCTTCCACAGAAAGTTTAGAACCGCCGGCACATGCGGAGAGCAGCAAAAAGACAAACAAGCCTGCGAAGTATTTATTTTTCATCGCTACCTGCTATTTAAATGTAGGAACAAATCTATATAAAAATTTCTCAATAAATCATAAAAAACGAACAGTAAATTTAATAAAATTATACTTAAAAGTCAAGTATAATCAGCAATAACAGTTTTGAATTCACACAAAACGCGTATTGCATGAATGCATACAATATATTTTAAAATGAAATTATCCTGTTATTTTTAATGTATAATTATAAATTTCCAAACCATAGGTAACATGGTGAAATTCGATTATTTTTGTTTAAAGATCGAGTTGTCAATTTGTTCCAATCTCACGGGCGAATTGGTGCAGAAAATAATTGCTGTGCATTCCTTATCTTTTTTCATAAAAAGCACATTGTAATTCAACATAGGAGCATTCCTCGACAGTGAAAAAAATTCTCCCCATCTTCTTTGCGCTGATACTTGGCTGCGGCCAACCCGAAAACCAACCGGTTGTCAACCATGCGGGCGCGCTGAAAAACTTCATGCATAAAGGTGATATATCTGCTAAAAAACTGCTAATTGAATTAAAGAACAAATCCAATCTTTATGCACTGGGCGCGCTCGAAAACCTCAAAGGCGAAATTCTTATATGGGACAGCCAACCAATTATTACATTTGAACAAAATGAACACATGACTTTTGATTCAACTTTTAACAAAAACGCAGCATTACTCGTCTGGGCACAAGTGGATCGGTGGCAAAGCATTGCAATCCCTGAAGAAATTAAAACGTCCAGGCAAATGGAAAAATTTATCGAATCAGCGGCAAAACAAGCCGGACTGAACACAAATCAACCCTTTCCCTTTCTCCTGTCAGGCACACTTTCATCATTGCATTGGCACATAATCAACTGGCCCGAAAACGACAATGTGCATACCCATCAAAAGCACCGTGATTCAGGGCCACACGGCGAGTTATCCAATGTAACATGCGATATTCTTGGCTTTTACTCGAACAGACACCATGCTATTTTCACACACCATACAACCAACATGCATTTGCATTTCAAATCACCCGATCAAAAGCTTGCAGGCCACATCGACGAATTTCTGCCGGGCAGTCCTATGGTTTTAAAATTACCCTTATACCGATCAAAGTAAGAATTGAATGATTTCGACAAAATCGATTAAACTATTTTTTTGGAATGGGCACATAATGAAAAAATTCATGACAATACTCATCCTGTTTTTCTGTTTGCATGCGATGCATCATGCGCAGCCTTTACCACCGCAAATTCCTTGGACCGGTGAAAGTACGAAATACATGCGATCGGCCAATGATCCATGGGTAACACCTGCTGAAATTTCCGGTTTGACCAAAACACCTGATTACGCAACATCAATCAACTGGTTGAAAAAGTTAACCAGGAACTCCGAATTGCTATCGATGCAATCCATTGGCAAAACCGCACAAAATCGCGACCTATGGCTGGTGATCGCATCAAAAGCGGATGCAGGCGATGCAGCGTCACTGCAAAAAAGCAACAAACCGACACTGCTTCTTCAGGCAGGCATCCACTCTGGTGAAATCGACGGCAAAGATGCGGGCATGATGTTCCTCCGCGATGTCGTGTTTGACAATCCCACACTATTGGATAAAATCAACATCCTTTTTATTCCGGTTTTGAGCCCGGATGGCCATGAAAACAGCTCCCGTTTTGCACGGGTTAACCAACGTGGTCCCGAAAAAATGGGTTGGCGCACAAACGCCCGTAATCTCAATCTGAATCGCGATTACACCAAAGCAGCGACGTTGGAAATTCAGGCATTCTTAAACGTACTAAATAAATATCCTGTCGACTTGTACATCGATATCCACGTGACCGACGGGGTTGATTACCAGTATGACGTTACCTGGGGGACGACTTCCAAAACACCCTATTCGCCCGCCATTGATGCCTGGCTAAAGAAAGAACTCAATCCGGCGCTTGAACAGGCGCTTAAAAAAGAAGGCCATATTCCCGGCCCACTGATTTTTGCACGCAACAACAAGAATCCGGAGGCAGGCATCGTCGAATGGAATCCCCCGCCTCGCTTCTCCAATGGCTATGGCGACCTGCGGCATTTACCAACGATTTTGGTCGAAAACCACTCTCTGAAAAATTACAAACAAAGGGTACTCGGCACTTATGTCTTTTTACAAGCCGTTTGCGAAAAACTGGCAACTAATGGAAAGTCGTTGCAAAAAGCAATTAACCAGGACGAAGCACTGCGTCCACAAACAGTCAATCTTCCCGCCAGCTGGTCGACTGGATTCGATGAAGAACAACAAGATACCCTGGACTATCTGGGGATTGATTATGAACGCTACCAATCCCCAATTTCGGGCACGCAAGAGATTCGATGGCTCGGTCAACCTAAAAACAACAGCGTTCCACTCTTAATACAAAGTCCCGGCGCACCTGTAACACTTCCAAAAGCATACTGGATTCCGGCAGAGCGCCAGGATATCATTGAAAAAATGAAGTTACACGGCATTCAACTCGAGATAATGCAATCACCCAAAACGGTGGCAATGGAATTTTACAGATTGGCAAAATACAAGCTTGCGAATACTGCCTTTGAAGGACGGGTTCGACTACAAATTGATAGTGTAAAAATTGAAAAGCATGAAATCATCCTCCCACCTGGTTCTGCCCGGATAAGCACGGATCAGCCACTCGCAGAACTCGCAGCTTTGCTTCTTGAACCACTCAGCGAAGATTCCTTTTTGCAATGGGGCTATTTTCATGAAATTTTGCAGCGAACAGAATACATCGAAGGCTATGTGATTGAGCCAATGGCAAGAAAAATGTTAAAAGACAACCCAAATTTGCAAAAAGAATTTGAGCAAGCACTCCGGGATCCGAAATTTGCGGACAATCCGCGTGCACGCTTGCAATGGTTTTACAAACGCAGCCCATATTTCGACTCGAAATTCCTGCTTTATCCTGTCGGGAAAGAAATGTAATTTACTGTCATCCTGCAAAACTCCGCTTGTGTTTTTTGTCAATTGGATTTATTCTGGATTAAGTGGTTGCCTCCACAATCTGATGATATTAAAATTAGCGAGTGGTCTGTCACGTTAAAATTGTGAGCATTGATTAAACAGGCTGTAGGTTTTTAGGCTATAAGTATTTCGGCTGTAGCTGTTTTCGCAGTGTTTTCACAATTTTAATAGTGATATTCCCCCAGAGACCTTTCTTCCAAATTCATGCGCGAGGACAAAATGCTCAGGACAACTCTTTTCTTACAACTTTTCTCGTACTGCTTTGCTGTTTTATGCCCCATACAGAATCTCCTCTCTGCGGAAAAAATTCTTGACACTCCTTTTCTGCAAGAATTCCATCACCCTCACAAAATTCAGATCAGCAAGGCTGCAAACGATCTCTTTACAATTGCCGTCGATTCCAGAGAAAATATTTGGGCTGGCGGGCGTACGGGTTTGTACGTACTTGCCCACGGAACCACCGCATGGCGCGCCATGCTGACCGAAGTGAATTCAGGGCCAGTCTTTAAATTGCTTTGTGATTCGACGGGTACCATTTGGATCGCAGCCTGGAATGGATTGCACATATTCACTCCGGGTAAGACGCTCTCAGCGGAAAATCTGGAAAAAATAAATGGAATCAATACACCACTCTCGGCAATTGGGCAACTTGGCGGCAAAATAATTGCGGCTGGGCCAGCTGGATGGTGGGAAATCCACCAGGAAAACGTTCAACAGGTAAAAATAAACAACTCCCGTGAAGTAAAAGAAATCCTTGCAGCAGATGACAACGGAATGTGGGCAGCGACAGGCAGGGGACTTTTTTATCACAACGACAAAGGCGATCAAACATTCCTTGCCAGCGACGAAATTATCACACCGTATATCAAAGATATCGCCTTCGCGGCAAACGGCGATTTGTGGGCTGCCGGCCTGGGTGGTATCTCAGTATTTCGTAATCACATAAGAATTGCAAATCATGTCGCACACGACGGGATTCCATCCAGTGAAATCTCATGTGTCGAACGGGCGCCGGACGGAAGGATGTGGGTCGGCACAAGTGCTGGTGTAAGCCGCTTCGATGGGAATAGCTGGTCGGTGCGCCACAGCAAACGCTGGCTGATTCACGATGATGTCCGCGACATCGCCTTCGATAAACATGGGAATGCGTGGATTGCCACGCGCGAAGGTGTGAGTGCAATCGTGCAAAAAAATATGACACTCGCACAGAAGGCTGAGTACATTCTCGATATCTGTT
>QQUM01000613.1 GCA_008501545.1 Calditrichota bacterium | reverse complement strand
GACCTGGGACAATTTTTTCTGACCGGGAACAAAGCGGATGTAAAAACACCCCATGGCGCCCTTTCCGGCCTGCGTTCTGTCTATACGGCGAACCATGCAAAAAGTGCAAAACGCCGTATCGATTTTCCACTCGTACTTCCGGACGATTTGCAGCAGCATGTTGTCCCGCTATCAGAATTCATCGATTCACTTATCGAGAAAAATGATGGGGAAGGCGAAGCAGTTGAGGAACTCAAGCATTACCTGCTCCTCGTCGAAAACGCTTTACGGCAAAAGTGTCTGGAAAAATCGGCTGACATCACTGCAAGTTGGGGCGAAGCGGTCAAACAAGTCGTTTCGGCTGCACGCATCGACAAGACAAAAAAGCAGGAGTTGAAAAGTAAACTTGCAGATTTGTTCGAACAAGACGCTGTCACTGGTGAACTCCTGGCCTTTGATCCTGAAATGATCCAGCGCTTGTTTTCACGAATATACACGAAGCAAACGGCGAAACTCTCTGCTGATTTTTTGCAAAAAAGCAAGGATCTCCTGCAGCTGGTTCGCGATGTTTTGATCACTGAGTTTGATAAATCAGACGCTGCAAAAACACCCGATCAACTCAGTGGCCAGCTCGCTGCTGACGAATTCAAGCTCGATGCTTTCGCAGGTTTGATGGGACATATCGGTGACAGAGCAGAGTCGCAACCCCGAATCAAGAGATTGCAAAATACTGAGATGCTGCTTGCAGAGATGATCGAAAAAATGGAAGACGGTGAGTTAACAGTTAGCACAGATTTATCCAGCGGTTTGCAACAATATGAAAAAGAATTGAAAAAATTCATTGAATATTTCAAAGCACGACAAATCGCTTTGTTGGAAGTGGAAAACAAATACGAACCTGGCTCCCACGATGAATTTTTCGAAAAATTTGATTTACGCAATGTCTCACTTGCTGAGCAGGCACTCATCTGGCCAGCGGTAATTTATCTGAAACAGGACCAGTTGGACGCCGAGCGAATCGCTGAAATACTGCGCATCGCCCATGTCGACATGCCGGTCAAAGTGATTATTGAAATGAACCAGGCACTGGAACCGGCCAAAACTGCGTTTGAAGCAATTCAAAGTCCCAGCGCCGCGAACAGCCTTTTACGCACCCTGCTGCATGAAAACCAAACCTATGTTGGCCAGGCCGCGCTCTCGGATGTGAAAGGTCTGAAAAGTGCCTTTAAAAAAGGACTACAGTACCAGGGCCCGGCATTCTGTGGTATTTTTGTCGGCAAGCAAAAAAATGCAAGCGACCGGTTAACCGAAGTTATGGGCACGACACACTCCCGTGTCAGTCCGGTTTTTTCATCAAATCCCGGCAAAGGCAGCACCTGGGCGGAGAAATTTTGCCTTAAACACAATGAAAGCTACGACCAGGACTGGACCGAAGCACGTGCAACGTTCATTGATGAAAATGGATCTTCGAAGGAAGTCACGGAAACTTTCACCGTGCTCGATTTTCTCACCGAACAAACAGAATACGCAGACCATTGTGTGGCTGTTGAACCTGGCATTTTAACCGACTCCTTTGTGCCAGCTGCTAGATTTTTGCAAAAAGGCGGCTCCGTCACTGGCATTCCTTACGTGCTGAAATACAATGATAAAGGACAAGAAACAGCGATTATCGTGACACAATTTCTCGTCAATCTCGCACAAAAACTGCTGTTGAACTGGCGTGGATTGCAAGAGCTGGCAGGTATCAACAATTCACATGTTATTGCCCAAATGGCGATCGCCGAGGAGCAGCAGGCGAAAGCGCTGGCAGACAAAGAAGTCGAACTTGAGGCCGCTTATCAGGCAAAGCTGGATTCTGCGCTTGGCGCCCTGGCCGATGATATTGTTGGCAACATCGCTTCAGGATTACTGGGACAGGCAACTGTTCCTGTCGCTGCCCCTGCTGCAGCAGCGCCAAAACCAGTTGCCGCAACGCCGGCAGACGAGGTGCAAGATACTGTTGAAGCCGAACCGGAGCCTGAAGTCGAAGAAGATGACATGTCTTTTGATGAGGCATATATCGATACGCCGCTGTGCACGAGTTGCAACGAATGCGTCCAGCGCAACAAAATGATTTTTGAATACGATGGCAACAAGCAGGCGTTCATCAAAGATGCATCCGCCGGCCCGTTTCGTGATATCGTCGAAGCAGCGGAGAAATGTCCGGTGAAAATTATCCATCCAGGAAAACCGATTAATCCTGACGAAAGTGGATTGGATGATTTGATAAAACGGGCAGCAGTTTTTAATTAGAGAATAATATGGAATTCCTCACTTCAGTCGGTTTTTTAACCGGCCTCGCCACCGCACTCGCCCTGATTCTGGTCTTCGCCAACAAAAAATTGAGCGTCTATGAGGATCCTCGCATCGGCCAGGTACAGGACATGTTACCCGGCGCCAATTGTGGCGCGTGTGGTTCACCAGGCTGTGCAGCCTTTTCGGAAGAGGTTGTTGCAGGCAAGGTAATGCCAAGCAAATGCTCGGTAGGTGGACCGGAAACAGCAGAAGTAATCGCCAATTTCCTGGGGATTGATGCAGGACAGGCAGACCGCAAAGTGGCGCGGTTGCTCTGCGCCGGTGGCTGTGACGTCGCCGATCATATCGCTCACTACGAAGGCTATTCCTCGTGTCGTGCTGCTGCAACTGTCGCCGGTGGTAGCAAGGCTTGCTCCTGGGGTTGTCTCGGACTGGCTGATTGCGAGAAGGTATGTGATTTCGACGCCATCCACATGGGTTCTACAGGCCTGCCTGTCGTCGATGCAGATAAATGCACGGCCTGCGGTGATTGCGTCGACATCTGCCCCAAAGGATTGTTCGAGTTGCACTCTGAAAACCAACATCTGTTCGTGCAGTGCAAATCACAACTTGCCGGCGATCCGGCAACCGATTTATGTCGAGTCGCCTGCACCGGATGCGGCATTTGTGTCTCCGACGCCCCGGCAGGTTTGATCGAAATCAAAAATAATCTGGCAATCGTCAATAAGCACGATTTTACCCAGCAAACAGAAATCGCCACGCTCCGCTGCCCCACTGGTGCGATTCAATGGCTGGCTAAACAACAATTTCCAAAAGAGCAGCATGAAACAAAAGCGTTAAACGTTTAAGAGAAAATTCCATGCTATTTAAAAAGAAAAAAGAAACCAAACAGCACACGCCCTTTCCCGGACAAAAAGCTTTCGCAAGTGGCAAGACTGTAATCCATGAACTTGAGACTGCATTCTGTGACCTGATTACACTTGATTATTCCATGACAATGCAGCCGGTAACCAATTCGACATGCCGAATTGAAAGAACAGAAAAGAGCAGTGACGCAATAAATTTTGCTACGGCCGCGAGTGCCACAGGATTACGAACAGCAATTTTCTCGAACAGCAAAAAAACAGCCCAACTTCTTGACGGACTAAACAACGCTGTGGCCAAACACTTGCCGGTTGTGTTTCATATCACTTCCCCCAACCATGCTTTTTTACAGCAGGTTATCGATAATGGTGCAATCGTATTTTATGCCAACGATGTGCAGGCTCTGGCCGACTTGTCACTCATAGGACGGGCCGCTGCTGAGCGCAGTCTGCTACCAAGCATCGTGCTCAGTGATGCACAGCTTCAGCAAAGTACACAACTGTATTTACAACCTGAAAAAGAACTCCTGCACCACTTTACCGGAACAAGTCAAGACAGCATTGAAGCACCAACGCCGGCACAGGAAATGATATTTGGCAAAAGTCGACGCCGCGTTCCGCGCATGGTGGATATCGATAAACCTTTGGCTGTTTTAAATGACATCAACAGTTCCTTCGCAGCGCACGCCACAGCAGCCGATTTTGTATTTTCGGCACAGCACAGCGAGTCCATCCTCCTGCAATGCATGACCGAGTTCGCACAATTGACCGGCCGTGACTATCGCGCAAGCCGCACGCATGCGACCGGCGATGCGCAGCACATTGTTGTCGCTGAGGGTGACGTTTATCACACTATTTGCCCGGTTGTCGATTATCTGGCACGCAAAGAAAACTTAAAGTGCGGCGTTTTGCATCTCAACACCTTCACCACACAAGCATTAAAAGATGCTGCTGAAAAATTGGCAGCAGTGCGCACTATCACCGTCATTGAAAATATACAGAACACAAACACGACGCAAAAACCACTCACGCGTTTGCTGCAACAGCTCCTGGTTGAAATCCACGGCAAGGCTGGTAACTTTATCTCGGCGATAGACTCCGGTTCAGCAGGTAAAAATTCATTTGCAGCCTATGCTGCCATGGTCAGAAATATGGCATTGGCCAGTGAACCGCAAAAGCACTTTTTCATCGATGCGCACTTCTCGCAACCAGAACTTCGTCTACCAAAATTAGAGATGTTGCAACAGGAAGTCAGCAGAAATTATCCCGATGCCGAAAAGCGAACGGTTCCATTAAATGCCACTGAAAAATCGATGGTGGTAGGCAAGCAGATCAGGATTTTTGCTGAAACAGCCTTCGACGACAAAGAAATCGCATTGCTTTGTGCTGCCTTCACATCCACAGGGGCAGGAACGATGCAAGCATGGCAGCGGAAAACCGCCAAAAGTGCCGAACTGCAATTCGTTTTCAGCAGCGACGAAAACGAACCTGTTGATGGC
>QQUM01000377.1 GCA_008501545.1 Calditrichota bacterium | reverse complement strand
GCCCAAAAGCAGTATTGTCGATCGGCTGATTCTCGATATGGAAAAAATCGAGGTGCGTTTAAACCGTTCGACTGAAGAATCAGAACGAGCGTTTCTTGAACGTTGTCTCGAACAATTGGAAGACGAAGTTCCCCTTTGTGATGTAACCTTCTCTGATGATGAAAAGGTCATTCTTAAAGAGATCTCTCCCCACAGTTACAAGCCGGTTTTAAAGCTCAACAGCGATGAAGAAGTGAATTCCATCATTGAAATGGCGCTGAAAGCTGCAGGTCTCATGTTCTTTTATACCTCAGGCCCAACCGAATCACATGCCTGGCGTGTACGGAAGGAATCCGATATCGTGACATGTGCCGGCGCTATCCACAGTGATCTGGCGCGTGGATTTATCAAAGGGGATGTTGTGTCATTTGATGATTACATGAAGTATCATAATTTTAAGGATTGCATTTCGAAAGGGATCGCAAAGATGGTCGACCGGGATTACATCGTGAAGCCCGGTGAAGTCATTGAAATTCGATTTAATGTATAACAGATATCACTTTGAAAATGTGCAATCAAAAATAATCGGAGAAGAATCCTCGTACAAACACGTGAACGAGAAAGGAGAAAACGATGGCAAAACATCGTGGTATTCTAACAGTTGTGGTTTTGTTGATTCTCTTCACATTAATTTACTGGATTGTTGTTTACCGCATCCTGCACAAACCGGATATTCCCAGCGAACCGAATATTTTCGCTCTTGTTGAACCGAATGTTCGTGTTCGCATACTCAATACGGCAGATAATATACATTTACAAGCACTTTCAGACTGGCTCATCAAGGACGGCACCCAAGGCGCTGATACGAGCCTCCCGGCGAACAGTCAACTCACCATCTCTTTATCCCCTAAGAACAAACTCGTTTTAGAAACTGAATCCCTGGCAGATAAACTTGTCGCAGATTCTCTGCGCTTGCATAGCGCTGTTTCCGGGGGTGAATTGCTGATTCAAAATGTGCCCTTTGGTGTTGGCTGGTGGTGGGAAGGCAAGGAAGATCGCGTTTACGAAGGCGAGCTGCTTGTCTTTCCAGGTGATAAACAGCGCATCGATGTTGTTGTCCGTTTACCGCTGGAAGCATATCTTTGTGGCGTCGTGCCATACGAAATTGGGGCTGATGCACCAAAAGAAGCATTGAAAGCACAAGCGATTGCAGCCCGTTCTGAAGCCCTTATGGCACTCCGTTCCGGTTTGTACAAAGGCACTCACTATGATTTAACCTCCGATGTGGAGTGCCAGGTTTTTGCAGGAAACAGCAAGCGGACAGCACAGTCCGACAGTGCAGTTTACGATACACGTGGTTTGTCTCTCTTTTGTGAAGATGAACCGATTCACGCCTATTATGCTTCCAACTGTGGCGGGCATTCAGAAATTATCGAAAATGTCTGGCCTGACCGGCCGAGACCAGCAACTTATACGCAAGGAAATTTTGATTCAGAGACGATCTTTTCAATCGATTTGAGCAGTGAAAAATTGATTTACAGATGGCTGATGAGCAGTCCCGATGTGTACTGCAATCCGGAATATTACAAAGCTTTGCCAAGCTGGAGTCGCGAAAACTTCCGCTGGAAAAAAGAGTTTACAACAGCATCATTATCGATGCAAATTGCCAAACACAAAGATATCGGCATGGTGCAGGAAATAAAAGTCCTGAAGCGCGGTGTGTCGGGCAGAATAAGTGCGATACGGTTCATTGGAGACAGCGGATATCTTGATGTAAACTCTGAGTTGGCAATCCGGCAGATTTGGCGGCCACCGTTACGGAGTTCGTGTTTTTTTGTGGATGAACAGGGCGGACTTTTTACGATTCTCGGTGCCGGCTGGGGGCATGGCGTGGGCATGTGTCAATCCGGGGCGATTGCACAAGCGCATCAGGGGGAAGCATATGATGAAATTTTAGCACATTATTATCGCGATTCACAGCTTAAATTACTCTATTGATGGAAAAATGGAACACGGATAAAACGGATTTGGATTGAAGTTTATCCGTCCAAATCCGCTCGATCCGTCCAATCTGTGTTCCAATTTTAAGCTATGAAAATTGTCTTACATCAATTCCTGCCTTTTTGAGAATATCCAATGCATCTTTCTTCCGATATTCATTTTTATACAGAATTCGCTTTACGTTTCCAAGATTGATGAGTCGTTTTGCGCACATTGTGCACGGCAGGTGGGTGACGAAAACGAATTTTTCCGTTTCACGGGGTGAATCGCAATTGATGACTGCATTTTCTTCTGAATGCAAACAACCACAGTTGCCCGGGATGTCGGTGTCGCATGTGTTGGGCAAACCGGTTGCATTACCGTTATAGCCGACAGCCAGCACCTTTCGGTAATCGCCAGAGGTTATCACCGTGCCAACTTGCAGGCGTTTACAGGTCGATCGCAGGGCAATTGTCTCTGCAAACTGCATGTAGACCTGATCGAAGGATGGTCGATTTTGCATGTATTACTCCACTGGTCCGGGTGGCATGTGCTTTTTCAGATACCAGGTCAATGTTTCCCACACATGGCGAAAGGAATTTTCGCCTTCGTGCAATCCATGGGAGCGATTGGGATAGGGAACCATCGTAAACATTTTGTTCTGTTTAATGAGTTCATCTATCAGCACTTCGGCGCTTTGATAGTGCACATTGTCATCACCTGTGCCATGCATGAGAAGCAGGTTACCACGCAGATTTTTGACAAAATTTACCGGTGATCCGTTTTTAAATCCCTCTGGATTCGTTTCCGGCAATCCCATATAACGTTCCTGATAGATGGTGTCATAAAGTCGCTGGTTGCTGACAAATGCAATGGCCATGGCGGTTTGATACAAGTCAGGATAACGGAATATGGCGTTTAAACTCATACTGCCGCCACCACTCCATCCCCAAATACCAATTCGGGTTGAATCGATATAACTCCACTTGCGAATGAGTCGGTTGGCTGCTGCATGATCAGCCGATGCAAGGATGCCAATTTGCCCATAAATGCTTTTCCGCCATGCCCGGCCTTTGGGGCCAGGTGTGCCTCGCGGATCAACGCTTATGACAATATAGCCGTTTTGTGCGAGCATGGTGTGCCAGA
Organism: Calditrichota bacterium; assembly: GCA_008501545.1. Lineage (GTDB taxonomy): Bacteria > Zhuqueibacterota > Zhuqueibacteria > Zhuqueibacterales > Geothermadaptataceae > Bioreactorimicrobium. The sequence continues at coordinate 1,531 of QQUM01000377.1, read as the reverse complement.
GATGGCGTGAGCCACCCCACCTGTCAAGCACTGTCTGCCCGGCAGGTTCGCCATACACAAAAAACAGCAACGGATATTTTTTGTTCTTATCAAAGTTGAAAGGTACAATTTTATAGCCGTCCAGACTGACTTTTTTCGCGATTTCTAATGTAAAAAACTCCGTTGGCGTGCGCTTTATCGGTTTTAATTTTTCTTTCAATTCTTTGTTGGCAACCATTGTTCGTATCGATTTGTGATCCGGCAGGCTGATAAGCTCAGTGGTTGGCGGATCATCAATCGTTGAAAATGTGTGGAAGGCCCATTTAAAATTTGGCGACATGTTATAGGCATGCGTCCCGGCCTGATTTGAAGGAGATAGTCGCTCTGCTTTACCCTTGCCATCGAGTCGTGTCCGATATAGATAACGCTGAGTGGGATTATCCGGCGAGGCCATAAAATACACCCAACCTTCTTTGTCGTCTATCCCCAGGATTTGTGTGATATCGTAAGCACCATTAGTGACAAGTTTGACTTTACTTCCATCTCGGCTTATACTATAAATATGCCGCCATCCATCCTGCTCGCTAACCCAGGTAAATTCCTTGCCACCGTTTAACCATTTCCAGTCGTCGACGACATCCAGCCAGGCGCTGTCCTTGTCGGTGTAAATCATTTTGACTTTCCCGGTCTTTATATCACCGAGCATGATATTGTTAATGTTCTGCAAGCGATTGATCTGTTGCAGTATAATTTCAGTTGACGACGCGGCCCATTCCATACGTGGAATGTAATTGTTGCGTGGATCTCCCGGTACATCAAACCAGGTCGGTTCGCCACCATCTGCTTCGATCACACCAACGCGGCAGGAAGAATTGGTCGTGCCGACTTTCGGGTAGGGCAGGGGAACGATTCGTGAATAGATCGAATCTGTGTTGTTGATCAGGTTGAATGTGCCAACACCTTCCGTATCAAATCGCCAGAACGCAATTTTTTTGCTGTCAGGACTCCAGCGAATGCCATTGCGCAAACCGAATTCTTCCTCGTAAACCCAGTCAGAAGTGCCGTTGACAATGTTTGCCATTGTCGAATTCGTAAGTGCCGTAATCTTTCTGCTGTTGATGTCCTCGACGTACACATTTTTTTCGCAAACATAGGCGACTTTTTTGCCGTCAGGAGAGAATGTAGCAAACATTAAGGTGGATGGCTTGAAGCGCTGCCCAAGTTGGTGCATTTGCCAGGATTTTAAGTCGACGACCCAATAGTCACCTCGAGTATGGTAGCGCCAAACACGTTTTGTGTTGGTAAATATGAGAAGGCGTGACTGATCTTTTGACCAGGCATAATCTCGAATTGCCAACGGATCTTTTTTGTTTTCCGGGATGAGTTTCGAAGCCGGGACGAGAATTGCCTTGTTCCCGGTTTGGCAGTCGTAGCGAACAATATCCCGGCCTTTTTCTTTTTCTGCTTTTTCAAGGGTTGTATAACCCTGACCATCTGCTAACCATTTCGATGGCGCCAATCGCTCGCTTTCAAATTCCCGATCTGTAAAAAT
>QQUM01000350.1 GCA_008501545.1 Calditrichota bacterium | reverse complement strand
CTTTTTGTGTGCCCTCCGCCAAAGCCATAAGCGGCATCGATAATCGTCGTGAAAAATACAGTCCCAACGCCAGTGCAAGCACGACGAACAGCAGGTAAATCGTAAAAAACGCGGCTATAAAACTTCCTTCCAGGTCACCGCGCAAAACACCAATGGCCTTGAACATCTGGTTCACTTCGATGATTTCTTTCGACTGATCGACAAAATTTTCTGGCGCGGGTCGCATCAGGACAATGCCACCAAGCTGTGTTTGATTTTGTTTCACCGGAATGACTAAACTCACGAATGCAGGCTCCGCTGCTGAATTGACAAACTGTGGCTCGTCGATGTCTTGCATATTGGCCAATTCAGCAGTGGAAACAAGAGGGTAATTTATCTTATGTCTCGATTTGTATTGACGCAGTTCATGCGTGTTTTTATCATAAAAAATAACATAAAAAGCGCCATATTGTTTTTCAAAATTTACAAGATCCCGTGGTTCGATTCGGGGATTTTGAAAAACGAGCCGTGTCTGCTTTGAAACTGCAAGCTGCTCAGCAAAAACGCGGGTTTCCGCACGGAAATCAGCAAAAATTCGCTGTGAAAATTGCGAAGCATTTTCCAGTGCCTGTTCAACATTTTCATTGAAACCGACTTCAAGACTTTGGCTGAAGAAATTTTTTACGAGGTGGTATAATGGATAAACCGGCAGCAAAGTAATGATAAAAATCGACAACAGGAGTTTCGTTCTTATACTTTTCATTCCTGCTTTCCTGCAAGTGAAAAAGGAAAGACCTGCCAACCGGAACGACCTGCTTTTTCAACAGAATCCCCCATAAACAACGAAACAAGCGCACCGAGTCCAAACCGAAAACCACTGCTGCTTTCGTCACTGGAAATCGTCTCGGTTTCCTGATAGGATTTATCGAGCCAGCCGGCCAGTTTACGGCTTTGGGAAGAGCTGATCAGTTTTAATCCGGCCCGCACATGCAGTTTGTAGGTCGCATCTGCTCGAAGCCGGTGTTTTTTGATAAATGGTGCAGATTTTAGTAAAAGACACGCCTTTTGAAGTTCAGCAAACGACTGAAAATACACCGTAGAGTCGGCGCTATCGAGCCGGTATTTTTCATCCCAGATGTTGTAGGAAATGCGTCGAAGCACAACATATTCAGCAACACGGTTGTTCTGCTTATCGCGAATGGCCAGTTCAATTTCCAGAACAGAAGGCAGACCACTCTGGATTGTTCCGCTGACTTTCTGCGTAAAAAATGGCGCCAGCACAAAACGCACACCGACGTATTCCTTCTCCACAAAGGGAACAGCCTCCGCAACTTTAATTCGACTATCCTGTGCGAAAAGTGCGTGAGTAGAAAAGAGGAGCAGAACAAAGACAACAAATTTGACAAGCAGATGTTGTGTGTTTGTTTTTCCCATCAAAATGTTTGCCCTAATGAAAAGTGCAGTTGAAAATCTTCATTTTCAATTACAGTGGTTGGAAAGGCGAAATCCATTCGCACGAGTCCAAGAATGGGAAGTTTAAATCGAAGACCAAATCCCAGTGAATGAAACATGTCATCGCTTTGAATTTCGGCATTTTCATTCCATAATCCACCCAGATTGTAAAAAAGCACACCAAAGATCGACGGTTCCAGGCTTTGGCTTTTCGAAAATGGAAAGCGGTATTCGAGATTGCCCAAAAGCAATTTTGTGCCATAACCGACCGGTGTTAATCGCCGTTCAGCGAAGCCGCGCAGACTATTGGCACCACCGAGATAGTAACGCTTGAAAAATGGCGTATCATCACTGGCGTGAGCACTCTTTAAATTGAGTGCGAAAACATGCCCGGCATAGAGTTTCTGATAGAATCGTGCATCCACGAGCAATCGGGAAAAAGATACTTCGGTATTTAACTCCGTCGTGGCTTTTTCGTAAATTGCGGCTCCCCAGAATCCTTTGCGTGGATAGTAATGGTTGTCGCGGCCATCATAACGCAGCGCGAGAGTAAACGCTGAAATCTGGTAGACTTCCTGCACCGGTCGCAAGGCCAACGGGACCTGGACGCCACCTATGACCGAATCATTTTCAGTAAAACTGAGCTCATCCGCCGGTTTAAAATTTTCCGTTTGCAGGCCAAGTGTTACAAATCGCAGAAAGCCCTCATTACCACCGATGTGCAGTTTGATTCCTCCGATATCGACATCCTGCTGCGCCTGCAGACCATTGATAAAGTGGAGATACCGCCGGCTGCCGCCAAAGGCGTTTACCCCGAGCCATGTGCTGCCATCGAATAAAAACGGTTTTTTATAATTGAATGCAATTTTGCTTGTGCGGTCGCTAAAAAAAAGTTGAATATCCGCGAGATTACCGTAACCAAACTGGTTATCAAAGCGGAGACTGGCAGGAATGAAGTACCAGCCATCAAGGTCGCTATGGCCGCCACCGAATTGAAAATAGGGTCCACGCCGCTCCTCGACTTCAATCACAGCGATGACGTTTCCTTTTTCACTTCCAGGGCGTGTATAGATCTCGACATTTTTAAAAAATCCGGTTGTGATCAGCTGTTTCCGGCTTGTCTCAATTTTTGCTGTGGAGATGGGCTTCTGCTTTTGAAAAGCAAGATAATGCTGAATGACACCTGGCTTTGTTTTTGAATTGCCTTTAAATTCAATATCCTGGACGATGAGATTTCGGCTGGTCGTTGTTTGCTGCGCGAAGGAGAGTGGCTGAAGAAGCGGCATCAACAGGAAGAGCAGTATTTTTGTCGTTGTTTTCATTTCGTTTTCAAGCGTTTAAGAAATTTATATTTTTGCAGTACAAACCTGTTCAATATAGGCAAACTGATAAATGATCAAAAGAAAAAACATATCCGGGAATGAAGTATCCATTCCCGGATATTGCTGGGATCGGCAACAAAAATGTTGCCTTCTGGGATTGGGAGAAATCAGTTCGTAATTGTCTGGCTGCCGTCGGCGTTCAGGGTAATATCGTATGTGCCGTTTGCATCTGTTGCTGTCCCGGTGCCTGAGCTGTCGGGATTGAAATTGTACAGGCCACTGGCAATCGGTGCATCACCGTTGTTGTAGGCATCTTCGGATGCGTACACTTTGAATTCGACGCGCGCGCTGCCATCCGGGTAATAGTCCGCTTCAGATAGAATATAAATTCCATCCGCTTCAGTCCACACTCCGGAAACATGGCTGCCACCATCGTTTTCCTGGATCATCACGGTACCGAAACTGCCGTCATTTTTCGTGACTGCAACAACTGTTTTCTTGTAGCCATTGACATAACTTTCATCAATGGTAATGCTTTCGCTAAGAACAGTGCCGTTTTGCAACTTCACTTCTTTTTCATAGGCGCCGTGGAGCGTAGAATCTTGCATTGACATCGAAAATTCGCCGGTTTCGTAGACGAATTGAAACAGACCGCCATCCGGGAAAGTCGTCAGCTTTGTAAAGCTACCGTAACCGTCTTCTTCTGCGCTGTCGAATGTACCGCTGATCGTAATGCCGAAACGTCGCTGTTCATCAAAAGTGCCGGTGCCGTCTGAATTGAATGTAATCTGTTCGTGGCTCTTTGTTCCATCTGAATAATCGATGTCTTTCGACAGGCTTCCGTTGCCATTATCAAAGCTGGCCTGCTCTGTTTTTTTGCTGATGAAACGATCTGACGGATAAAATGTCTCACTGGTTGCACGGGCAGACGTCGGGTCCATTCCCGGTGTGTATGGATCAATTTCAACGGACGAAATTTCTTTTTGGATGAAATGACCGGCTTTGTATTGTTTTAACTCGTACAGCGACTCAATTATATCATCCGTATCGTCTTCCAGCGTTCCAGCCAGATCAGCGTACACGCGGGCAGAATCCAGTTCCAGCCAATGACGATCTCTATAGTCGAATTTCACATTTTCAACAATTGCTTTACCGGTCGCATAATCGTAATAAACGCGTGTGCGTTCCGTGTAGCCGAGAACAGGCCTTTGGACCGTCACCTCCCAGATCAGCGAATCCGATAACGTTCTGGCGCCGCCGTTTTTCAGCAGATCATTGCGCAATTGTGCCAGTGCGGAGGACTTTGTGACTTCCGAGAATGCTTTTGCCGTTTGTGGGTTGGTGACATCAACCTCACCAATTTCAATATTTGCTGCAGGACCACTCATCATATTTTCAATCTGGCTGATTGAACTGAGCGTATTAAAGAGTGCCACATTTTGCTCGGTCGCTTTTTCGAGGGTCTGGTTGTCTTCAACCTGGGTGGGATCGGTTGGCACTTTTTCACATGCAAAAAATGCGGTTAATACAAAAGAGAATAATACAAAAAGTCGCGTTGTTTTCATTTTTAACTCCTCATGACTTACCAGTGGTTTTGATCATTAATTCAAATTTGTTATCTGACAATATCAACGGCATTCCTTTATTCAATTGTGACTGCCGTTATCTATTGCTAGACAATGGTCGTGCCATTTCATTTTAAAATATTCTAAACAATTATTTATAAACAATTAAACACAACTTGAAAAATGAATCATTTTCAAATCATCTGGTGAATAAAAACGACACCTGTGGCGAAAACACCACAATCAGGTGGTGCACCTGGCAGCATTCAAGCCCATCACCTGTGTTTTATGCAGAATTGATCTCAATATTTCTTTGACAAAAGA
>QQUM01000074.1 GCA_008501545.1 Calditrichota bacterium | reverse complement strand
AAAAAGGTGCTTTTGCGTCGCCAGTCATCTTTTGCCAGGTTTTCCAGTTTAAATCGACCGGTTAGCAGGCCATTTTGTAATGGACTGTATGCCAAAACACCGGCGGTATTTTTTACACACCAGGGTAAAAGTTCTTTTTCGATCTCGCGATCCAGGAGACTGTATGGTGGCTGCAGGCTATCAACCGGTGCCAGCTTCAAGCATTTGTTCAGGTTGGCCACATCATAATTGCACACACCTATGAAACGAATTTTTCCTTCATCCCGCAATTTCACCAGTTCACCCCAGGATTCATTAACCGATGTGTTGTCATCCATCCAGTGATGCTGGTAAAGATCGATATAATCTGTCTGCAAGCGCTTCAGGCTGGCCTCAACCTCCACCCGGATACTTTCAGCGCTCAGGTGCCTGCGTACTTTTTTCTGGTCGTCCCAAACCAATCCACATTTGGTTGCGATGAAAACTTCTTTACGGATATCCTTCACTGCTTTCCCAACGATTTCTTCTGAATGACCGAATCCGTAAACCGGCGCCGTATCAAGCCAATTGATACCACCATCCAGAGACGCGCGGATGGCAAGGATTGAATCGCGATCATCCTGCGGGCCCCAGCCCCACTGCCATGGGCCGCCAATCGCCCATGTTCCCAGACCGAGTACGGATAATTCAGGAGCGTTCGGGTTTAATTTTCGAAACTGCATGACACCTTTCGTGTTGTTCATAATCAAATCTTTATTTAAATACCTATCGTTTCCGCAATATAGCTGCCAATAATGGATAATTCATCGGCATCCAGTTGCAGATCGGCTGCAGCGATAAGACTTTCCACCTGTTTAATATTTTTTGCCGTGATGAGCACCGCAGTTATTTCACTGAAGCTCAGTATCCAGGCGACTGTCAATTGGGACATTGAGACGCCTCTTTCCTGAGCCAGTGGTTCAATCCGCTTGTTCAATGTCAGCGATGTTGAAGGATCTTCGTTATGGGTGAACATCGAACGAATCAGGTCATGATTGTATTTTGACTTTTCAATACCGAGTTTGACAAGAATATAGTAAAGAAGTACAGGACTGTACGCCAAAACACTGACGTTTTTTTTAGCACAATAGGGGAGAGACTCTTCCTGAATGTCGCGATAGGAGAGACTGTATGGCATTTGGATCGTTTCAAGATCGACATGTGTACGTGCCAGCCGGATTTGTGAAATATCGAGGTTAGCAGCGCCGATATGGCGAATTTTTCCTTCCTGTTTAAGTTTGTCCAATTCGCACCACATGTCCTCCACCTGATGATCTGATGATGGCAGCAGGTAGGGTTGATATATGTCGATATAGTCAGTTTCCAATCGTCGCAGTGAATCCTCAAGCTCGTTGCGGATGGCTTTTGGCGTAATCGAAAATCGAAATTCATCAGGATTTTGCCAATCTATACCAAATTTGCTGGAAATGATAATATCATCTCTTGAAATGTGGGAAATGCCGCGGGCGAGTAACGACTCTGCGTGACCAAATCCGTAAAGTGGGGCGGTGTCAAACCAATTAATACCTGACTCTAGGGCGACATGGATTGTCTTCAGCATGGCGATATCATCCTGTATTCGCCAGGGTTCTTTCATTAACATGAACCACATGCTGTATCCGAGTGAGGTGATTCCTAATCCGTTGTTGCCTGCAGTACGCCTTTGCACGTCTCCTCCTGCTGAGCACGTTTAATTATTGAATAAATAGCTTTACATTTTCAATTCGGCGATGCCATCCCGTTCGTAAATGATGCTTAATTGTCGTAATCGTTCGGTGGTTTTATGCGATAACGCATCAGCACAATAGCGCCATTCCCAGTTTTCGTCGGGGCTTCCAGGCCGGTTCATTCGGCCATCGCTCCCGAGACCGAGGACGTCTTGCAGTGGGATAATTGCTGTATTGGCAACTGAAGCGAAGGCGTGACGGATGAAATCCCAATTGATCTCTTTTCCATCGGAGTTAAAATAGGCACAGGCACGCTTTCGTGCTTGGTTTACTTCTTCTTCAGATCGTGTTGAATAGCCCCCGTTGTCATTTCTGAACCATCCAACCGATGTGTCGTTGTCGTGCGTTCCCGTGTATACAACACAATTATGCGGATGGTTGTGGGGTAGAAAAGAACGCGCATCATCATTGTCATCAAATGCAAATTGTAATATTCGAAAACCCGGAAAACCGAATTCATCCCGCAAGGCTTTGACTTCTTCTGTGATGAGGCCGAGATCTTCAGCAAGAATGGGTAGTTTGCCCAATTGATGTTCGAGACTGTGGAAAAAATGAGATCCCGGTCCTTTAATCCATTTGCCATTAATTGCTGTTTCATCGGCAGCCGGCACTTCCCAGTATGATTCAAAGCCACGAAAATGGTCGATACGAATAATGTCTAATGTGTCGAATGCAGTGCGAAACCGTTTGACCCACCAATCATAATTTCGCTCCGCCAGTACATCCCAGCGGTAAAGTGGATTTCCCCAAAGCTGACCGGTCTCGCTGAAATAGTCAGGTGGCACCCCTGCAACTACTGTTGGCCATCCACCTTCATCAAGGTGAAATAAGTCCGGATTTGACCAAACATCCGCACTGTCATGGGCAACGAAAATTGGAATATCACCGATGAGTTTAATATTTTTTTCGTTCGCATAAATTTTTAATGCGTGCCATTGTTCAAAAAAGAGGAATTGATTAAATCGCACTTCATCGATGCGTTCTGCTAGTTTTTCCCGCCAAAACGACAATGCTTCGGGCTCCCTTTTTACCAGCTCAGGTTTCCAATAAGTCCAGAGTTGTAAATCATGACCTTCCTTAAGGGCAATAAAAAGCGCATAATCCTCAAGCCAAAAAGCATTATCACGACAAAATTTTTCAAAACCATCTCTTAAATGCTGCGCACAACCATTGCGAAAATTTTGGTAGCTCCTGCGCAATTTTTCAGCGTGAAACGGGATAACATCCTGGAATTGAATCCGATCTTCCGGAAATTTTATGTTTGTTTTCAAATCGTCATGTGTTAGCAGTCCATGTTGAACCAATTCATCAAGACTGATAAGCAGTGGATTTCCTGCGAATGCGGATAAAGTCTGATAAGGTGAATTCCCGTATCCGGTTGGATTAACTGGCAGAACTTGCCAGAGTCCGAGTTTTGTTTGGTGAAGAAAATCTACAAATTTACGGGCAGATGAGCCGAGGTCGCCGCAACCGTAAGGACCGGGTAAGGATGTTGGATGCAGTAAAATGCCTCCAGCGCGTGTAAATTCCATATATTGTTCCGTTCTTGCTGTGTATGTTTTCTAAAATTGGAAGACGTAATGCCTGAATTTGGAATTCATTAATTTGTAATCATATCATACCAAGAAATGAACTCATCACTATCATCAACCTGCAGTGTTCATCGATTTACAAATTGCCAGAAAAATTGTTCAAATGAATATTTGGCTGGTAGAAAGGAAATGTGAACCTTTGATAGGATGCAGTTTGCATTATTCAATAACCTTGCATCCGATTGCAAAACTGCAAATTAATGAAAAACAGACTAAGAAAATTTTAAAAATCTGATCGATCTACTTAAAGAAGCCTTCCAGAGTTAATCTCGCTAAAAGTTCGAATACTATAAACTTGGAATTGCTTGACATTGGTGTACAATTCGGTACAAATCTAATATTTTTTATATTAACACCAAGAATAATAAATACTCTATACACAGATAATTGCCGTGCAGAGCTGACTGTCTTCGATGCTCCGCTACAGCATTATTTTTCGCTGACTTCGGTGGAAAACTTCCTGCCGAAGAGCAGGAGGAAATTCTGCTCGGATTAAACCGGTGGAGTAGAATTTTTTAAAATATTTAATCGATTGCGCTCTTTCTGAATGCTAATGAAATGATCGTCAATATGCCGCCAGGAAAAATTGAATGCCATAAAGATGATACAAATGTTTGATTTATTTTATTTTTATATCCAATTGGAGTGCGTTTTCCCAACAAATTAATCGGTATTCAAATGTAACCGGGAAGTTGATAAGCAATCAGCATAATTTTGGCAAAAAAAAAGCTCTGGTTTGACTGACCAGAGCTTTTTAATTTTTTCACGAATTTATTCGTCATCAGAGCTGTTTAAGGCTGCTGCCAACAACTCTCCAAAGGCAGTTACACCACCATTTTGGTCATTTCCGTTCTGAGATTCCGCCGGTTTTTCTTTTCTCTTATTGCGTGTTTTTTTCTTTACCGGTTTATTTGTTTCCGGAACAATGTGCTCAGGGATTTCATTTGGCAAAAGGGATATACGCTGGCGATTTTCATCGATCGCAGTGATTTTTACAGTAATTGTTGCCTGGTTTTTAAACTCGGTGTCGACGTTTTTAAAACCAAGTTTTTTCAATTCTGAAAGTGGCATCAGGCCAGTTAAGCCGGGTTTTAGTTCAACGAAAACGCCGTATTGCGTGGACTCTTCAATTATCCCTTCAATAACGTTATCAATCTGAAATGTATCGCCAATGTTTTTCCAGGGATCATCATCGGGCATTTCATGAAGTGTAAGTCCCACTCTTCTGTTCTTTAAATCCAGCGAGCGAATCCAACCTTTAATGGTTTTTCCGATCGCATATTCGTCGTCACTGAGTTTGGAACC
>QQUM01000588.1 GCA_008501545.1 Calditrichota bacterium | reverse complement strand
TTCCGTGGCAAATGATATTTAACAGACACAAATGCACCTCACTTGAGGAAAAAACAAACAGTTTCATAACAAAAAGCGACGCAGGTAATTAAAAGGAGGAGAAGTCATGAAAGCTACTTTTTATGACGTAAAGCTCAGAAAAAAAGTAGATGCAGAAGTAACAGAGAAAGTTGTATACGGAAAAGAAGGTAACCATCGCTATGCTATCAAAGGAAAAACAGATGATGGACGCAACCTGACAAAATTCGTAAGCAAAGCAGACTGGGACAATCTCAGCGTCTAATCGAGTACACATAGTTTTAGTATAAAAATGACCGTCCATAGGGCGGTCATTTTTTATATAAAGGCGAACCATGCAGAAAAAAGACATAGATCCCAAAACGTTGTTTTACTCATCCCTCATCTGCCCTATTTCGCGAGTACCGCTGGAATTGATGAATGATAAACAACTTCAGGAAATCAATCAGAAAATCAACGCAGGCGTCATAATGACGCAGATTAACGAGCCGGTCGCAACTCCATTAAGTAGCGGCTTGATATCAAAAGATGGCAAGTATTTTTACCGCATTGAGGATGACATTCCAGTGCTGCTTCCCGATGAAGCAATGCAGGAGAAATAGAGCCCAGCATCACAAATATGATTGCGAAGTATCTACAACTGCTGGTCAATTCCAATTCCAAAATTTTCTCAGAAAAAGACTATATTCATTTGGACCACCCTTAAAATTCTAAATGGAGAGCAATGTGATTCAGTATCTTTTAAAACAGATTTATAATAATAAAACTCTAAAAATACACAGTCTGATTATCATATCGGGCCTATTACTATTTGCCGCTTGTGATAAAAATGCTGAAGAGACATCGTCATACAATGCTGCAAATGACTCCCTTCGATTTGAAAAAGAAGTGCATTTGCGAAATATCAAGCAGCTTACTTTCGGCGGAAACAATGCGGAAGCCTATTGGAGCTTTGACAACAAACAGCTCGTATTTCAAAGTGAGTGGGACAAAATCAACGAACAGGGTTGTGATCAGATTTTTATCATGAATGCAGACGGCAGCCCGATGAGCAACGGTGAAAATTATCGGCTGGTTTCAACAGGGAAAGGCCGTACCACGTGCAGTTACTTTCTCCCGGATGGACGCATCGTTTATGCATCGACGCATGCGGCTTCAGAAGCTTGTCCGCCCATGCCGGAAAGTGAGAGCCGGCGTTACGTCTGGCCTCTTTTTTCATCATACAGTGTTTATATTGCAAACAATGATGGCTCCAATCCGGAATTATTGATTGGTGGAAAAGGCTACAATGCGGAAGCCACTGTTTCTCCGGATGGAAAATACATTATTTATACTTCGACGAAATCCGGCGATTTGGAACTGTGGCTGTACGAAATTGCCACAGGTGAAGAGCTCCAGCTTACATCCGAACTCGGGTACGATGGTGGTGCATTTTTCTCCCACGATTCCAAAAAGATCGTTTGGCGCGCCAGCCGTCCGGAAGGTGAAAAAGCGAAAATTTACAAAGAGTTGCTCGCCAACGAACTGGTTGAACCGAGTGCACTAAATATATTCATTGCGGATATTGATGGATCAAATGTTGTGCAGGTCACCGATCTGGAAGGTGCGAACTGGGCCCCATTTTTTCACCCGGATGGAAAGCGTGTTCTCTTTTGCTCGAACCATCACTCACCCAAAGGTGGCATGCCATTGTTTGATATATTCATGATTAACATCGATGGCACCGGATTAAAGCAAATAACCCATAGTGGCACTTTCGATTCCTTTCCGATGTTCTCTTTTGATGGGAAAAAGTTGGTTTTCTGCTCAAACCGTACAGCCGATAGAAAACCAACGCGCGATACGAATGTATTTGTCGCAGACTGGATTGAAAATCCCGAGGAAGATGATTTAAATTTTAAATCTGCTGCTCAGCAATAAAATTTCCCTGTACATTTTCGATAAAAAAAGGCCTCAGCGATGAGGCTTTTTTAATTGATGCAACCTTGGTAGAATAAGTCAAATTGAAATTTACCAAAGTTGTATGAACTAAGCTGAGCGATTTAATGCTGAAGCAAGCATCTTTCAAGCGTATCATAAAAATGCGACGAAGTTGTCATTCAGGAGGAAACTACTTGGTCAATACCGCAGAACAAATTGGTTTTCTCTTGAATGTCAACTCTGAGAATCGCTCAACCTGGGTATTAACCTGAATGATTTTCACGCCGAGTTGCAGAGCTCGCTGAGAAAATCTTTAAACAATTAAAAAACAAAACTCTGCGCTCTCTGCGGCTCGGCGTGTGTATCTTTTTTCTATAACTTCAATTTTGGATTAAAATCCGAATAACAACCTAATAATCAAAATATTGCGTCGATCATATGTGAAATTTATGAATAATCCAGGTTAATTCGATTTCGCAAAATTATCCATTGCGGCAATTCGCTCTGCCAGGGTCGGATGAGAGTAATGATAAGCTGAATACCAGGGATGCGGTGTCAGGTTGCTCAGATTATCCTTACTTAACTGCAGGAGCGCACTTTTGAGCCCCTCTGCACCGCCAGTTGCTGTGACAGCAAAGCGGTCTGCTTCATATTCATATCGCCGTGAGAGTTTAGAACGCAAAGGTGAAAGAAAAAAGGTGAAAGGCCCGGAACAAAAGCTGAAAAGAATGATCGCTGCATGGTAAGAATTCGATTCAAATCCAAATGCCTGATAAAACGGTGTGAAAGGCAAAAGCAGGCTCAGCACCCAAAAACCAAGTGCCATACTGACCATGGAAAGCAGCATGCCTTTTTTAATGTGATTTTTCTTTTCATGCCCGATTTCGTGTGCCAATACACCGAGAAGTTCACGCTCATCCATGGAATCGACAAGCGTGTCAAACAATACGATACGCTTAGATTTCCCCAAACCGGTGAAATAAGCATTGCTATGGCGTGACCGTTTACTGCCATCCATGACAAAAATACCATTTGTCCTGAATCCAATTTTATCAGCAAGTGAGATGATTTTCTCTTTTAAATCCCCGTCTTCCATCGGGCTGAATTTATTAAACAATGGTGCGATGAATGTTGGATATATCAACACCATGAGTAATTGAAACGCCGCGAACAGCGCAAAGGCATAAATCCACCACAATGAGCCTGATGTATCCATGAACCAGAAAAGAGCATAAAGCAAAGGTGTGAGTAAAAGCGCCGATAGCAGGACGCCTTTGATCATATCGATGAGGTAAAGCTTCCAGGTCATTTTGTTAAAGCCGAAACGCTCCTCGATAACAAAAGTTGAATAGATGGAAAATGGCAGGCTGGAAAGACTGAAAATCAGTGACAAGGAGTAGATGTAAATCACGCCGTGCGTGTAAGTGCCAAATCTCCAGCTTGCAATATATTGATCGATTGCACCGAGGGCACCGCTGAGAATAATAATAAGCAAAAAGAGAGAAGAAAACGCCGAAGACAGCAAGCCGAACTTTGTATGTGTTATCGTGTAATCAATTGATTTTTTATAAGTTTTATCGTCTGTTGTTGCACGGAATGGCTTTGGAATTTCATGTTGATTTTTTCGCACATTTTTAATATTCAACAGCTCGAGCAGCGTCTCCCAGGCGTATTCGATTGCAAACAAAACCAGATAAAGCAGAAGAATTTGTGTAGCTGACATTTGTTCTCCACCATGTTTATATTTTTATCGTGTAATTCGCGATTTTCGTGGTTTTAAAATCGAATGCGAAAATAAATATCACTGACTCGAAATCCAAGGAATTTAACCAGGAATGCAAACTGTCGCATTGAATAAACGATTTTTCCGTCTCGCCATTCCCAATATTCTCGCCAATATTTCTGTTCCGTTGGTCGGACTGGTTGATACAGCCATGCTCGGCCACTTGCCGGAGATTCGCTTCCTCGCGGGCGTGGCGCTGGCCTCTGTTCTTTTCGATTACATTTTCTGGACTTTTGGATTTTTGCGGATGGGAACAACAGGTTTAACCGCACAGGCCATCGGAAGACAGGAGCAAAACGAAGTGCTGGCTATCGCTTACCGTGGCTTGGCCATCGCAGTTGGCACAGGGATGTTCCTCATAATCATCAAAGAATTCATCGCAAGTGCAGGATTTGCGCTGCTGACAGCAGAACCAGCAGTCGAGTTAGCCGGAAAGGACTATTTTGATGCACGAATTCTCGGCGCTCCTGCCGTTTTGTGCAATTATGTTTTTACCGGCTGGTTTCTCGGTCGCGAGCGCAGTGATCTCGTTTTGTATCTGACGCTGTTTACCAACATTTTGAATGTCATTTTTAACTACTATTTCCTCTTCGTTTTGCACATGGCTGCCGCAGGCATCGGCTGGGCAACGGCAATCAGCAATTATCTGGCTTTGTTCCTCGCCATCGTATTTTTCTTTCGAACCAAAGTCAGGATTCACACAAATTGGGCGCACATGTTTGGCAAAGAAAAATTGCTGGCACTCTTTCGTCTCAACGTGGACATTCTCATTCGAACATTGTTTCTCATCAGTGCGTTTGCCGTCTTCATAAACTTCAGCGCGGTACTTGGTGTTGCACTGCTCGCGGTGAATTCAATAATTTTAAGAATTCTCTCCTTTGCTGCCTATCTCATCGACGGATTGGCATTTGCCATCGAAAGCCTGGCAGGGAATTTTATAGGTAAAAAGGATTATAAATCACTGCGGCAGGTTTTAAAAATTTCGCTTGTGTGGGGAGAGCTCTTCGCTTTTCTATTCATTGCGATCATGTTTTTCGTTCCGGATGTTTTCTATCCACTGCTCACTTCACACGGTGAGATCATCGAGCTGCTTAAAATTTATGATTTCTGGGTCTACATCGCCCTGATATTCAGTGCTATGGCCTATATTTTTGATGGCTTCTTTCTGGGCATTACACAGGTAAAAATTTTGCGTAATGCAATGGTTTGGTGCTTTATCTTATTTTTTCTCCCCTGGGCGTTTTTGGCAGTTGAGATGCGAAACAATGATTTGTTGTGGCTGGCCATGGTGGCGTTTATGGTCGGAAGGGCTGGGACTTTGGGGTGGGCTGCTTTGAAGATGGTGAAACTCAAAACTGGCACTGTGGCATAGCAAATTGGAGATTTTCCAAATCCATTTTATAACCTGTGAACAAAAGAAAAACTTGCTTTGCGAAGCCCGCAGGCATTCGCAAAGTTGATCTGAATTACTTATCGCCATACATCGTTTCAAAAATCGCATCGCTGATGCTCATGGAGCTGAATCCGCCATCGTGATACAGGTTCTGCATTGTCACTTTGCGTGTGAGATCAGAAAGCAAGGTTAGCACATATTCAGCGCATTCATCTGCTGTGGCATTGCCAAGTGGTGAGAGTTTTTCAGCGAAATCATACATTGCGTCAAAACCTGCAATACCGCTGCCGGCCGTCGTGACCGTGGGACTTTGTGAGATCGTGTTTATACGAATACCATGCTTACCCAGCCTTGAACCGAGACTACGGGTAATACTCTCCAACAAAGCTTTCGCATCACCCATATCCGAATATTTTGTAAAAATACGCTGCGCACCGATATAAGATAACGCAACGATAGACGCACCTTCGTTCAGCACATCAGCTTTCATTGCCTGTGTGACGACACGGTGCAAAGACATGGCAGAAACATCCAGGGTTTTATGGAACCAGTCATAGTTCAAATCCATGTAATCTCTCTTTTTCCGTACATTGGGTGACATACCAATGGAGTGGACGATAAAATCCAGTTTACCGAATTTCTCTTTCAATTCGGCATAAGCTGCATCAAGCTGCTCGTTATTGCTTGCATCGCATACAATAATGGGTGCATCGCCACATTTTTTGGACAATGCATCAATTTCTCCCATTCGGATAGCGACTTTAATATTCGAGATACCGAACTCCGCTCCTTCCCTATAGGCGAGCTCCGCAATTTTCCAGGCGATGCTTTTATCATCCAATGGGCCAAAAATAATGCCTTTTTTCCCTTTTAGTAAATTAAAACCGTTGCTACTCATGTTTCCTCCAAAAGTATATTTTATTTTGTGTCAATTATTATAAAGCGCGGTGCTGCCTGCGATAAAAACAATACATCCACTTTGTGACGCTAAAGGCCCCTTTGCAGGCTTGAATTACTTTGTCAATCGTGCGATCACAGAATTTATTCGAATACGTACACAAATTGAATGCAATTCACTAAGCAGAAATTAAAAAGCAAAGATAAGCTTCAATGAAATTTCCTGCAAGGTGAATTTTTCACAATATTAAAAGATTTATAAGCTGTTATTAAAATCGATTACCTTGCATTTGCATAATATTTCTTTTATTTTTTCCTCATTCAAAAATTTATACTTCAGGCGGGCAATCGCCCCGAACGACCAGCAACAGGATATTAGAACACTATGCATGAAAATGGCGATAAAAACTTTGCTGGAATTGGCGAGAGCAAAGAGTTTATAAGTATTGTTGACAGTGCGAAAAAATTTGCACAAGTTCCGCGGCCGATTTTAATTCGCGGAGAGCGCGGAACGGGTAAGGAAGTTTTGGCGCAATTCATTCACAATCAAAGCCCCCGTATCGAACAGCGATTCGTCGCAATTAACTGCGCTGCGCTGCACGACGAACTCTTTGTTTCGGAAATTTTTGGCCATGAAAAAGGGGCATTTACCGGCGCAACTGCGAGCAGAAAAGGGAAACTTGAGCTTGCTCACAATGGGACATTGTTTTTGGATGAGGTTGCAAACATGCCGCGCGATGCGCAGGAGAAATTATTGCGTGTCGTTGAATATCAGAGCTTCGAGAGACTCGGCGGAACCGAGGAAATCACAGTGGATGTCCGCATCATCGCTGCGACGAATGCGGATTTATCTGATATGATCCAAAAAGGTGAATTTCATGCCGATCTCTACGATCGGATTGCATTTGCAGAGCTCGTTCTTCCACCGCTGCGAAGAAGGCGCGAAGATATACCCCTACTCATTGAGCATTTCCTTAAAAACTTGCACCGCGAGATGCCGGACATTGAAAAAAAAGCCTTTACACCGGCAGCAATGCATGCATTGCAATCATACCACTGGCCCGGCAACATGCGCGAGCTGAAAAACGTGATCGAGCGGCACTATATCTGGGATTCCGACGGGATCATTCATTCTTCCGAGCTACCGTTGGAAATTACCACCACAGAGCCAATGGGCGGTACTTTTCACGATCAAGTTCGTGCGTTTGAAAAATCATTGCTCCTCAATACGCTGAAAGATGTTATGGGGAACCAGCGTGAGGCTGCAAAACGTCTTGGGATGACGTACGATCAATTTCGTCATTACTACAAAAAATATTCACTTGGGGAATTATTGGTGTAATACACCATTTTTTGGTGTAATCCACCACTTACTGCAATTCATTTTTAGATCTGATACATCCCTGCAAACGCCGAAGACGGGAACAATCCTTTTACCGTTAATCTCCTTTGTGCACAAATTTTATTCAATAGTTTTCGAGTCTGTAAGAGTTAAATTTTGACTTTAAGCATGCCCGAATAAAACTTTAAATCCGTATACCGACTCCCCATGCATTTTCGATCAAAAGTCATAGTGGCACCATGCTTGCCATCCGCTAGCCAGCAAAACGAAAATGACTTGTATTAAAATATAACTGGAGGCAATCATGAAAATGTTCAAGCGTGTAACAGAACTTGTAAAAGCAAATATCAATCACCTTCTCGACCAGGCAGAAGATCCGGAAGTTATGGTAAAACAAATCATCCGGGACATGGAAGAAAGCATTATCGAAATGCGCCGGGAGACGGTGCGTGCAGTCTCGCGTCAAAAGCAAATCGAAAAAAAACTGGCTACAAGTGAGAATCTTTCGAAAGATTATGCAGCCAAAGCTGGCCAGGCTGTAGATAACGGAGATGATGCGCTTGCCCGTAAAATCCTGGAGAAAAAAGTCTATACAGACCAACAGATAAAATTATTATCCAGCGAACTGACAGATGCCAACGCCACATCCGAGCAACTGAAAAACGATCTGGTGCAACTCGAAGATAAAGTGCAGGTTGCGCGCCGTAAAAAGGAAGAGCTTATCCGCCGCAAACGATCGGCTGATGCGAAGTTGCGTATTCAGGAATCAGCAAACAAAGCGCGAGATGGGATCAAATCCGCAGCAGGAAAAATTGCAGGTTATGCGGAGGCAGAAGCCTCGATGGAGAATTATGAAGACTCCATAATAAACCTCGAAGCGGAAGCAGAAGCTGCCCGTGAAATAGCAGAAATCGAAAAAGAGAATGATATCGACCTGGATAAAATGGAAAAAGAAAAGGCCATTGAAGACGAATTGGCCAAACTAAAGAAAAACAATAATAAGAGGGTGTAACCGTGCTAACACTCTACCTGAGCTGTCTCATCTTTGGCGGCATATTGCTCGCTGTCTCGCTTTTCATGGGGGGAGACGGCGACCTCGGTAGCGATATGGAGCTGGATTCCGATCTCGAAAGTGATATCGAAACCGGTGGAGAAGGTCTTTTGAATGCCTTCAGGTTTTTCAGTTTTCGAAATGCGATTTATTTCATCACATTTTTTGGATTGACTGGATCCACGATTTCCCGTCTCGCATTTCCACAGTTTGTGACACTGCTTGCTGCGCTTTTCATGGGTTTATTTGCTGCAAGCCTTGGCCATATCGTCATGGAATATTTAAAAAAATCACAGGTGGGGCAAGGAGAAAGCATGGAAAGTCTTGAGGGGCGGACTGCAACGGTAGTTCTTCAAATTTCCCGTAACAACGCCGGTAAAATCAGCTTGCGAATGAACGACACAACCCACCAAATGCTGGCGCACGTATCCGATGTCGCATCCTTAGAGGAGTTTAATCATGGTGACAACGTAATCATAACACACATTGAAAATGGTTACGCGTATGTTGCTGAAGAAAGTTTTATTGAATAAATACGCAGAGGAGTGAGAAGATGATTTCCCAATTTATACTGGTACTCGTCGTCATTGCGGCTGTGGCAGTCTTCATCATTATCATGGTGATAAGTAATCTGCTATTGATCTGTCATCCAAATGAAGTGATCATTCTTTCAGGGCGAGAGAGGAAGCTCGCAGATGGATCCAAGGTTGGTTATCGCATTATTCGGGGTGGTAAAGCGGTACGTATTCCACTCATCGAGAAAGCAGCGCGCATGAGCTTACAAACCCTTCCGCTCGAATTACAAGTGACGAATGCTTATTCAAAAGGAGGAATTCCACTTAGTGTCGAAGCGATCGCAAATGTAAAAATTAATTCCAAAGAACCGATTTTCGGGAACGCCGTCGAAAGATTTCTGGATAAATCAAAAGAAGAAATTCTACATATAGCCAAGGATACATTGGAAGGCAACCTGCGCGGTGTCCTGGCGATGCTGACACCTGAGGAGGTCAACGAAGACCGTTTAAAGTTTGCCGGTAACTTAATCGAAGAAGCGGACACGGATTTGCAACAACTCGGTTTGCAATTGGACACACTAAAAATTCAGAACATCTCTGATGACACAGGTTATCTCGACTCTATAGGCAGGAAAAAAACAGCTGAAGTTATTTCGCAAGCGCGTATGGCAGAAGCCGAGCGCACAGCCGAAGCAGAAAAAACCGAAGCTGAATCAAAAATGCATGCTGAAGTCGCACGGGCGAAAGCCAGGGAAGAAATCGAATCGACAAAAATTGAAACGGATACGATTATAAAAACAAGGGATGCACTGGCAAAACAGCGCGTAGAAGAAGAGGAAAATAATTTACGTGTAAAAAAAGCTGAGCTCGAAAAAATCGCTATCATTCGCGAAGAAGAAGCACGCGTAGCCGGAGAAAAAGCAAGGGCACAATTCGAACAGGAAATGGAACAGGAACGGATTATCTTGCAACAAAAACGCCTGGAGGCTGATGTAGTCGAACCTGCTAAAGCAGAGATGAAAGCCAATGAGCTGAAAGCCAAAGGAAATGCGGCACACATTCTGGAAGACGGCGAGGCGAAAATTGCCGTGCTCAAAGACATGATAACCACCTATCAGAGTGCGAACGGTGAAGGCGAGAAAGTTTTCATTCTTCAAATGTTGCCTGAAATAATCAATCAATTGTCCAAGACGGTCGGTCAAATGAATATTGATAAAATCAGCGTTATCGACAGCGGTGGTGGCGGAGAAAACAGCGGTATCAGCAAGCTTGTGAACCAGATGCCCGCCGCCGTTATTTCCCTTGTAGATCAAATTGAAACTGCAACCGGCGTAAATATACTCAAAAGCTTGCAGGCAGGTCAAAGCAAAGCCGAGCCCTCAAAAGAAACTTCCAGCAAACAAGCCTGATTTTCCCCTATCCTCCCTTCGAAGGTCCTCCAATTTTGGAGGGCCTTTTTTATTTGAAATGTTGCTTGATTAAAATGTATTTACTATACTTCTACTCTATGTAAATCAAATTATCTCATATTAGCTATTGGAAAATAAAATGAATCTGGAAAACAAAGTATTTTTGATAACAGGTGCCACGAGTGGGATTGGACGCGAGGCAGCAGTGATGGCGGCACAGAAGGGCGCTTTCGTCGGCTTGATAGGCCGAAATCAACAGGAATTAGATAAACTTTCAGATGAAATAAGCCTCGATCGCACAGCAGCTTTACCTTTGCTCTGTGATGTGACGAATAAATCCCACCTTCAAAATGCCTTCGACAAAACCGTAGCTACATTTGGTAAACTGGATGTGCTGGTCAATTCCGCAGGCATTATCTACATGAATCCAATCGAAAAAACTTCTCTTGAGGAATGGCAGGAGCTGTTAGATGTCAACCTGACTTCTGTTTTTATTGCAATGCAGATGGCCATTCCGCACCTTGAAAAAACACAGGGTAATATAATTAATGTATCCAGTGTTGTCGGCACACGCTCTTTTCCAGGCGTTTTAGGATATGCTGTAAGTAAATCTGCCGTTGATCAACTTACCCGTTGCGCGGCTTTGGATTTAGCCCCCAAGAAGATTCGAGTGAATGCTGTTAATCCGGGCGTCGTCATGACAAACCTGCACCGGCGCAGTGGTATGGATGAGCAAAAATACGCCGATTTCCTTGAGCGCAGCAAAACCACACATCCCATTGGACGCTATGGTAAGCCACATGATATCGCCAGCGCAATTCTGTACCTCGCCGATGATGATGCAGGATGGGTGACAGGAGTAACCCTGAATATTGATGGTGGACGCCATTTAACCTGTGCACGCTAAGAAGCCAGGTAATTTTAAAAATGAATCGAAAAACACATTGCAACGAAAGGTATTTTTCTGCTACTATGGCATCCATGAGAATTTTTTTGCCGGTATTCATACTATTCAATTTCACGATAGCTTTCACACAAGCGTCCTTAAAGAACGATAAAGATGTGCCGGTATCATCTGAAATTCGCCAAATAAATGTGCGTTACGGCATGACACTGGGTCGTATTTTACGTAAAATTGATATTCCAAATACACAAATTCAGCCAATACTCGATGCATTCAAATCGGTTTACGATCCACGTGATATTCGGGCCGGTGAAAAACTAAAGTTCAAACTTTCGACCACCGGGGAGTTCCTCGGTCTATTTTATCAGCCAAGTCCGGATAAAAAAGTCAAAGTACTTTCTGATTCCCTTGGGCAATTCACCGCATCTATTGATGCCTTGCCGACTCGATATGAGCAAAAATTACTCGTCGGTACTGTTGAGACGTCCTTATACGATGCCGTCTTGCGAGCCGGTGAATCTCCGGAATTAATTATGGCTTTTTCGGATATTTTTCAGTGGGATATCGACTTCTTTATCGATCCGCGGGTTGGGGATGCTTTCGGTATTTTTTATGAAAAAGAGTACGTTATCGATGGCGAATCGGGCATACCTACATTTCTGCGTTATGGAAAAATATTAGCAGCGGCTTACGCCTTAAAAGACACAACCCTCATTGCATTCGGATTCACTGAAAACGGTAAAACATTAAAATACTTTGATGAAAATGGGAAAAGTTTTCAAAAGACATTTCTGAAATCACCATTAAATTACAGGCGAATCTCCAGTTATTTTTCAAATAGCCGTTTTCATCCCATTCTAAAAAAACGCCGGGCACACACGGGAGTTGATTTCGCTGCACGCACAGGAACACCTGTTGTTTCTTCCGCGAATGGAACAGTCATCTTTAAGGGCTGGAAAGGTGGATACGGCAAGTGCATAAAAATATCACATAAAAACGGGACATTTGTCACGCTTTACGGGCATCTCTCCCGATACGCCAAAAACCTTCGTGTTGGCCAAAAAGTAGCACAAAATCAACTTGTTGGTTACGTTGGCCAAACAGGCCGGGCAACCGGGCCTCACCTGCACTATACGATGTATTATAATGGTCGTGCGATTGATCCACTTAAAATACGACCAACTGCGGGCGATCCATTGGGAAGTGATCAGATGCCTGCATTTATGGAAAAAAAGGCGCTCCTGCTTCAAAAACTTGGCTTGGCACATTCGCACAATTTTAACGCTATTTTACTGAAAGAAGAGTTAAGCGCACGATAAAAGAAAGGGGCTGTATTAAAACATAACTTTAGTAAATAAATATGCAGCTCTATGTATGTGCAAATTTGAGTATTTGAAAAGAGGCGGAGTAAAGCGAACGCCAGTCAATTCCCCTTGCAAGCATAGCCGCCAGGACAAACAATAGGAACACTATTTTATCGTTGGATTAGAACTTCATTCGAACAATGTTATGTTCCTGATTTTAAAACCTTATTTTTGTTCTTTTAACCTTAGTAGAGCTGATAATCCACAAATGGTGACCTTATTACCTTATTTAGCACTGTCCAATAAAGTAATAAGATTTTGGTGTTCGGTGTTTTTGCAGACTACTAAGGTTTAATTGCGAAAACAAGGTTTTTCCAAACACCATGCTGGATGTATTGAGGAATTATTAAGTTTATTTTAGAACTGAGAACCTGATCTAACCCGATGACAGTGCTCTCGGGAGTAGACTTTAAAAATAAATTTTTGTACATACAAAATACTGTATAAATATTTATGAATTTTATGTTTTAGCCCAATCCCCGTGCTGGGATTGGGAGGATGGTTAAGCTAATGCTTGCGCTATACCAGCATCTAACCTTTTTCAACAAATCTCATCTTCATGCTTATTTACTTTTCCAGTGACCACCAATCCAATACCATCCTTTACGATTTTTTACCCAATGACCATCAATCCAGACAAATCCCTTTCGTGGGCTCACCCAATGGCCTTTGTGCCACACATATTTACGACCATTCCATTGCCAGCGACCACTAACCCAAACTGAATTAGTGTGGGGTTTGCGCGGTTTTACGACAACGACTTTACGGGTTGGCGGTTTTATTTTCACATAAATTCGTGATCCGGCCTGCAGCAACATTGGCAAAGTAAACGCGAAAATTAAAACAAATACAGCTAATTTGTTCGATCTCATGATAAGCCTCCAGTAATAGTATTTTCCAGTTCAAATTCGTCCGGTGCTTACACAACATCGATGCCAAAACATAAAGAAGTTGATGTAAATTATTGTTTATAAAACAATAATAGATCACTGAATAATCTTAATGAATAAATATTATGTACCAGAAGGGACACACCTGGTGCACTTGAATGTACAAATATTTTCTCAACAGGGCGCACCCATCATTTTATATTTAATCCGGGAAAATTTGGTAGCGGTGAAAAATTAATATCTGATGAACTTAAGTGTGGTCAAGAACAGGGTTCAAACCGATGCAACCCAATGGAACAGAGTGTGAAAAACAAAACAGGCAGGACTTTCGAAATTAAATAGTCGTGAGTTTAAAACTAATCCCCCAACACATCGTGTATGACATCGAGTAGTTCTGTGCGCTGGAAAGGCTTCGCGATCGTTCGTTGCGCGCCAAACAACTTTGCCATGTGCAAATAACTCTCAACACCGCCATGGCCACCTCCCGACATGGCAATTATTTTTACATCTGGCTGCATTTTGCGCAGTTCTGTTATCGTTTCAATCCCCTCCTTCTCAGGCATTACAATGTCTGTAATCACAAGATCGAATGGTGTGGCCTTGTACAATTCCAGTCCTTCTTTGCCATTCGAAGCAACTTCTGTCTCATAATGCTCACGTTCGAGAATTTTTTGGAGCATAATCCGAATATCTTCGTCATCTTCAATTATTAAAATACGCTGCATATTCTAAATTCCATTTTCTTTTATTCTTTTCAATCCTGGAAAAGACGTGCTGCCTTCTCATGCCTCGTCTAATCTTAAGCGGCCGTGCAGAGCCGACTGTCTTCTATGTTCTGCTCTGCATAATTTGTTTCGCTGTTGTCGAGCGGAAAATTGACTTATTTCATCCAGACGTTTTAAAAATGGCAGCGTGCTGCCCGCTAAACTCAATTATCGGAAATTCAAACTATATGTTTATGCATAATTCCACCATTCATAAATACGACGAAGGAAGGATCGGGGCATGGCCATTTTTCTGAACATTTAACTACCTACATACTACCTTCTGCAATTACGTATGCGATGCCATAAATATGACCAAAAAATCTGAATTAAATTCTCTTGATTAACTACATTTTATCCCATATCATAAAGTAACAGGGTAATAATGACTCAATACTTCCAAAGCTTTTCGGGCAATCACGAGCCGGTTTTTCTATCCTGACCAATGCACTTGAACGACCACATGCGCACTCTTCAGTTCTATTAAGCTGTCCACAATCATCAACTTTCTGGTTAAACATTTCAGCAGCCAAATTAGTTTCCCAGCTTGAAAGGATACACAAATGAATTCCATTAAAAAATATTGTGTTTTGTTGTTGTTGATGCTCAATACGCTTCTCTATGCCCAGAATAAATTGGATCCTGCTTTGCAGGGTTTTACCCAGTCAAGTCTTAAAAAGCAATCGGTCGGACAGGAGATTGTCGTACTTCTCAAAGCAGATGCAGCAATAAAGCACGACCTTGAAGCTCGAGGCGTGAAAGTGAGAACGGTGATCGGAGACCAATACCTCGTGGCATCTGTTCCTGCCGATAAACTGTCAAGCCTTGTTGAGATGAAAAGCATCGACTATATTGCTGCTTCGAAACAGATGAAGTTATTGAACAACATTGCGTGTTGTGTTTCTGGCGGTATTGAAGCAGGTAAAGCCGGATTTACAGGTGATGATGTACTGATCGGCATTGTCGATTCTGGTATCGATGTCAGTCATTCAGGATTTCACAAAAAAAATGGAGATACGCGTGTTCTCTATTTATGGGATCAAACCGAAAAAATTGATGGAAAACAGCCAACGGTATCGCAATACGGCACTGAATGGACAGCTGAAGATATCGATGCAGGGATTTGTACATCCAGAGACACGCAAGGTCATGGTACGCATGTAGCTGGGTGCGCTGCTCAATACTATCATGACGGTGATTCGACCTATAGTGGTGGTGTAAAATCAAACCTCATTGTCGTAAAAACGAATCTCGGTGGAATTGAAATCCTTGAGGGCGTTAATTATATATTTAAAAAAGCGGAGGAACTGGGTAAACCATGCATTGTCAATCTCAGCCTGGGGGGACACGAAGGTCCCCATGACGGAACCGATCCACTCACTGCAGCCATGGATTTACTCACCGGACCCGGAAAAATCATATTAAGGGCATCGGGAAATGAAGGGGGAAAAAATATCCATGCGCAAACCAATGCGGACAGCGATGGTGAGGCACTCGTCTTCACGGTCAAGGAATTTGCAGACAGCCTTAAATTTGATTGCTGGTATGATGGTTCAGCGGCAATTTCTGTCCGGACAATTGTACCAGGGGATTTTACGCATCAAATAATCGAAACAGGCATGGCGGGGACAATTAACTTTGACAACGAACTTTTTATCGAATACAGCAATGGCTACGGTGGTGTTGAATCCTATAATGGTGACTACAACTTACGTATTATCTTCCGTGGCAACATTCACCCTGGTCAATATAGCCTTGAATTCTTCTCAGATCAATCTCAGCCAATACACGCATGGATGTACGATGCCAATCCGTTGGAAAGTTTCGAATTCGAAAACACGGATGACCATTACACGATTGTAAACGATGCATGTGGACGCAATGTCATTGTTGTTGGTGCTGCAGTAACGAAAAACGAGTTTGAGGCGCTTGATGAAAATGGCAATACAGTTACTTACCAAACCGGAGAACAACTTGCAACAGTTGCCGCCTTCAGCTCAGCCGGTCCCACGCGGGACGGAAGACAAAAACCGGACATGGTCATGCCCGGTTCCTACGTAGCGGCGTCTGTTCCTCACAATATTGTACATCAGTATACCGAGCGCTTATTTTCTGAGGGAGCGTTTTATACTATCCCTGGAACCACCAATCCGATGGCCAATTGGGCTGGAACCAGTTTTTCTGTTGCAAATGCAACCGGCGCAATAGCACAGGGAATCGTATCACCGAAAATAAATAATGATGATGAGTGGCTGGATCCACATGATGTTTCAACCAGACTAAAAAACATCTGCCAGCCCCTGCCACAAATGATGGACTACTGCCCGAAACCCGGTGGCGCCGCAGAACCTGTGTGGGATTATCGCGCAGGATGGGGCTACCTTGATTTGCGAAACGTCATCGGGGAGGAGTTCGCCAGCATACAATGCAGGGAAGCCGCGGAAACACAAATCGAGGTTGTATTCAGTGACCCTGTTTACGTCATTGATGATGCGACAAAATATACCATCACGGGTGCATCAGCAGCGCAGATCATCGCAGCGCAACCGGATGGAAACAGCATTCTCTTGACACTCGATAACATCCTAAAAAAAGGTTATCGCGATACACTCGTTATTGAGACCGGCGGTCTTTTTCGTAATGAATACGTCCCGATAGAAAAACCGGGAACCATCATCGAACTCAGCTCACTCTTTACGCCAACAAGCTGGGAAATCGACGGTTCACCTTATTATGTTCACGGTCAACTGCAAATACCATCCGGGGTAAAATTGGAGATGCAGACAGGAACAAATGTAGAATTCATCGCAAATCCGCACGATGAGAAATCTGGTTTACTCGTTTTCGGCACACTTGACATAAAAGGCGATTCCACAAATCCAGTCCAGCTCCTCCCCTATTCCGGAGAAGCAAACCTATCCTGGGATGGTATCAATCTGCAGGGGAGTCATGCCAATGCGAATATAGAGCATTGTGTCATCGAAAATGCAAAAACCGGTATTCTCTGCTGGGAAAGCAACCTGACTCTGCAGAACAGCCGTGTTTCCAACGCATCGGAAATCGGCGTGCTCGTCCACAACAGCGCACCGATAATCCGGAAAACAGTCATCAACAACACCGGTGGGACAAGCCAATCCGCAGGCATTTGGA
Organism: Calditrichota bacterium; assembly: GCA_008501545.1. Classification (GTDB taxonomy): domain Bacteria; phylum Zhuqueibacterota; class Zhuqueibacteria; order Zhuqueibacterales; family Geothermadaptataceae; genus Bioreactorimicrobium. Next base: position 1,039 of record QQUM01000588.1, on the reverse strand, counting down.
TTCAAGGTATAAACCAGACGTTGCAAATGGAGCATCTCACTATTACACAAAACGATCCATTTGGTATTATCCTGCTGGGTGATCAATCCCTTGAACTCGACTACTGTATTTTCTCAAATAATAAAATTGCATTGCAAAACCAGATTAACACGCCATCATCTGTTCGATATTCTGATTTCTGGCAAAACAATACAAAATTCTCTGGCAATTTTCAGGAGACATCGAACTTCGTTGCCGATCCGCTTTTTGTCAATGTGGAAAACAATGATTTTCGGTTGCAGGAAGAATCACCATGCGGTGACTACTTTGGCTCGTTTGTTGGCGCATTTCCAGCCGTCGTTCCGCCACCACCCGTTATCATACCCACAATTTATATCAATGAATTCATGGCAAGCAACGATGCGTATCTCGCTGATCCCGATGAGGATACCGACGATGGCGATCCATACGAAGACTGGGTCGAACTGTACAATCCGGATACTGCGGCGGTTGATGTTGGTGGATTGTATATAACCGATGATTTTGGCGAATTGACGATGTGGCAAATTCCCACAAGCGATCCGGCAAAAACCACCATTCCCGGCGGTGGTTTCCTCTTGCTATATGCGGACAAGGAAACACACCAGGGTATTCTGCATATCGACATCAAACTGTCCGGTAGCGGTGAACAAATCGCACTCGTCGCTGCGGATGGGGAAACTGTCATTGATTCACTGCGCTTTTCAGAGCAACTCGCAGATGTCTCTTTCGCCCGCCTTCCCGATGGAAGTCCTGACTGGTATTTTTTCCCAATTTCCAGTCCGGGAGAATCAAACACCACTGGTGATACAACCAGGATCATAAACAGCAATGAAGAAACAAAACTGCCGACCAGTTTTTCATTGGCACAGAATTATCCAAATCCATTCGGGTTTGCGAAGACGGCCAAAACAGCCGCCTTCAACGCAACGACTATCGATTATGCATTACCACAAAACGCACATGTTTATATCAATGTGTTCGATATCCCCGGAAAAGAAATTGCAAAACTTGTGAATGC
>QQUM01000124.1 GCA_008501545.1 Calditrichota bacterium | reverse complement strand
TGATTGAATTAACGGAAGAATAAATGATTAATACACTACTTGAAAAAGTTTTTGGTAACAAGCACGAAAAAGATGTTAAAAAAATTGAACCAATCGTTGCACAAATTAACGAGATTTATCCTGCGCTCGAATCACTTTCAGATGATGAGCTGAAAGCGAAAACAACAGCGTTTAAGGAGAAAATTAATGCCGCAACATCGGAAGTCCGGAGTGCGATCGAAAAGTTGGAAATTCTCCTTCGTGATGAGGAAGCTGCTGAGAAAAGTGAATACATTTCCAGTGACGATATCCGTGCGAATTTAGCTGAGCAAGAGGAGGAAGAACTGGAGATTATCGCCGATGTGCTGGATGAAATTCTTCCTGAAGCCTTTGCCGTTGTAAAAGATACATGCCGGCGTCTCATTGGTAAAGAATGGGATGTCATGGGACAGAAAACACGTTGGGATATGGTTCCTTATGACGTCCAGCTTATCGGTGGCATCGTGTTGCATCAGGGCAAAATTGCTGAAATGGCAACAGGGGAAGGAAAAACACTTGTTGCGACAATGCCGCTGTATCTCAATGCGCTTGCCGGTAAAGGCGCACACCTCGTTACGGTAAATGATTACCTTGCCCAGCGTGACTGCGAATGGATGGGAAAAATTTTCGAATTTCTTGGCTTAACCTCAGATTACATAACCAACGATCTTGATCCAAGTCGCCGCAATGTTGCCTACGACGCAGACATTACCTATGGTACAAATAATGAATTTGGTTTCGACTACCTGCGTGATAACATGGCCGGCAGCATGGATGACCAGGTGCAGCGAAAACACCACTATGCAATCATCGATGAAGTTGATTCAGTCCTGGTCGATGAAGCACGGACGCCGTTAATTATTTCCGGACCTGTTGAATCGTCCAATCAGCAGTACCAGGAAATGAAACCACGTGTCGAACGGTTAGTTCGCAACCAAACCATGATGGTCAACAAAATGGTTGCTGAAGGTGAAAAATTGCTGAACGATGGGGAAGAATATGAAGCCGGTGTTCAGTTGCTGCGGGCCAGTCGTGGTGCCCCCAAAAACAAACGCCTGATGAAATTGTTAAATGAAAAGGGTGTTAAAAAGCTTATACGAAGCATTGAGAGCGAATTTATTCGTGATAAGCGTATGTCCGAAATCGATGAGGAGCTGTATTTTGCCATCGATGAAAAAGCACATACCATCGATCTCATGGATAAAGGGCGTGAGAACATGTCGCCGAACGATCCGAATATGTTTGTTCTGCCGGATTTAAGTGAAGCCGTAGGCGATATAGAAAAGGACGAATCGCTGAGTGATGCGGAAAAAATTGAAAAACGGGAAGCCCTGCATCGGGACTATAGCGAAAGAGCAGATCAATTGCACAGCATCTCACAGCTACTACGTGCCTATTCCCTTTTTGAAAAAGATGTGGAATATGTGGTTTCCGATGACAATAAAGTGATGATCGTCGACGAATTTACCGGCCGTTTAATGACGGGACGCCGTTACAGCGATGGTTTGCATCAGGCAATCGAAGCCAAAGAAGGGGTGAAGATCGAAAGAGAAACCCAGACGATGGCCACCATTACCCTGCAGAATTATTTTCGTATGTACAACAAATTGGCTGGAATGACCGGCACTGCAGAAACGGAATCATCGGAATTTTGGGAAATATACAAACTCGATGTCGTTGTCATCCCCACAAATCGACCCATTACCCGTGTTGACCATGAAGATTTTGTATATCGCACAAAGCGGGAAAAATTCAATGCAGTAATCGGTGAAATTGATCAACTGCACAAGCAACGTTTGCCAATTCTGGTTGGCACCACCTCCGTTGATGAATCCGAAACATTAAGCCGGATGCTGAAACGCAAAGGGATTAAGCACAATGTTTTGAACGCAAAACAACATAAGCGGGAAGCGGAAATCATCGCCCACGCAGGTCAATTGGGCGCTGTGACAATTGCAACGAACATGGCCGGAAGGGGAACGGATATCAAACTCGGTGCCGGTGTTGTTGTCGAGGGTAATCCCGAAAGCGGTTTACAGATTGTCGGAACCGGGCGTCACGAAGCACGACGGATCGACCGTCAGTTGCGAGGCCGGGCCGGTCGACAGGGAGATCCTGGCTCATCCCGTTTCTTCTTGAGTCTTGAAGATGATTTAATGCGCTTGTTCCAATCAGACCGGGTTGCTTCGGTCATGGACCGTCTTGGACTGGAAGATGGGGAAGTCATCACCCACGGCATGGTAACAAAGAGTATTGAGCGGGCCCAAAAACGCGTTGAAGCGCACAATTTCGATATCCGTAAACATTTGCTGGAATATGATAATGTGATGAATCAGCAGCGTGAGGTGATTTATGACCGCCGAAATCATGCGCTGCGTGGTGAAAACCTGAAAGAAGAGATTAATGATTTAATTTCCGAGCAGGTTGATGCAATCCTGGCGAACCATCTCCCGGAAGATTCCTATGCAGATGACTGGGATTTGGCAGGCCTGCGCCTTGATTTCCAGAAAATGTTTCTGGTGGACTGGCCCCTGAGTGAAGAAGATGCTGATAATTTCAATGCAGAGGAAATCGTAGAAAAATTGCACGCCGCTGCAGCCGAGGCCTATGATAATAAAGAAAAATCAGTTACGTCACAGATCATGCGACAGATGGAACGTTTTGCCATGTTGCAAACGATCGATGCAAAGTGGCGTGATCATCTCTACGAAATGGACCAGATAAAAGAAGGGATCGGACTTCGGGCATATGGGCAAAAGGATCCACTCATTGAATACAAATCAGAAGGATTCCGGGCATTTAAACAAATGATTGACGACCTTAATCGTGAAGTTTTGGAACTTCTGTTTAAAATGCAAGTGCATACAGAACAAAGTGCTGAAATTCAGCGCCGGCAACAAATGCTGAATCGTCTGACGGCAATGCATCAGGATGCAACCGGAATGGGAATGCAGGGTGGTGGCCAATCCCCGCAAAATGCACCTGTTGCAGGTAAAAGAAAACCTGTAGTTGTCGAGGATAAAGTTGGACGAAATGACCCCTGTCCATGCGGTTCAGGCAAGAAATATAAAAAATGTCATGGCGCGGTGAATTGACGTTATTGTATTTGTTGGCCGTGTTAAATAATAGTAAAAAGCTTGTGTTTTTAGGGGAATTTCTTAGATTGCAGACAACTACGGAGAGGTGAGGAAATAAGGAGTTCTCAATGAACGAAAGAGTCGTTGAAATATTGATGTTTATCATGAGTCAACTTCGCGGCGGCAAAAAAGACTTTGATAATCTTGATCTACTTTCACAAGATTTACTAAATAGGGGTTATTCTCAAAACGAAATCAGTTCGGCATTCTCATGGCTTTTCGATCGTGTCGATCGTGAGGTCGAAGAAATTTTGCGCGACGGGGAAAGCGACATCTCGCAGTCGTTTCGTGTTTTACATGAACTTGAAGAAATGATAATTTCTTCAGAAGCTTTCGGCTATCTCCTGCAAATCAAACAGTTGGAAATACTTTCAGATTTCGATGTTGAACTCGCGATAGAAAAAGCTATGATGCTTGGTGTCTCACAAGTACAAATCGAAGATATGAAATCTATCGTTGCAGCTATTTTGACAACGAAAAGCAGTCAATTCCAGGGAAATTTCCCGTTTGATGGTGAAATGGATGCGCTAATTCATTAAGATTTATTGTTCAATTTAAAAGATTGATTCTCATCCCATGCTTTTGGATGCAGGGTTTATGAAAAAAATTAATTCGTTGTTGAGCCTGCTGTTAGATTTATTCCGATGCGCAACTTCATTGAAGCAAATTAGAAATTTAAAAAGAAACAATCATCTTAAAAAGACAGGATAGAATATGATAAGTTTTGGGCTGAATTAGTATGACTATATAAATATCAAGATACTTTGTGCAACCTGCTTCATACGTTGAGCATGTTCAAATCACACAGTTAATTATACAGATTCACCAGCCGATTTTAATACTAATTGATAAAGTATAGAATGCAAAAAGCACTTTTGATGCATAAATTTGATTACGAATATAAAAATTATCTAAAACACATTTCTTCTCAAAATCATGTCTCCGATCTGACAGTACAGGCCTACGCAAAGGATTTACTCTTATTTAGAGATTTTCTGATTGAGTTAGACATCATTGGTGGTGTAACACGAAACCATATCCGAAAATATCTGCATTACTTATCTGCTAACAAATTATCTCCCAAAACCGTTAACCGTAAACTCTCATCTCTACGCAGCTTTTTTCGCTTTTTACAAGAACAGAAGAAGATCGAAAACAATCCGCTCGCTAATATACAATCGGTGAAAGAACCACAAGTTGTACCGAAATTCCTGCAGCGTCAGCAGGTGTTAAATGCTGTATCACAACTCGACACGACGGATGAAACCTGTTTGCGGGATGCTCTGATTGTACTTTTTTTATATGGTTGCGGGCTGCGTGTGAGCGAACTTGTGAACCTGACAATTCACAATCTTGATTTGTATGCAGGTCAAATAAAAGTGATTGGAAAAAGACAGAAAGAACGAATTATTCCTTTACCCAAATCACTTTTCAAACAGTCACAGCAATGGTTAAAAACGCGTCGCAGCCGGCAACTAAAGGCGTCTTTGAGCATGGAAAATTTGT
>QQUM01000033.1 GCA_008501545.1 Calditrichota bacterium | reverse complement strand
AGACCAAACCTATTTTCTCTCCTATCTAAGCCAGGCACAGCTCGCACGTGCATGGTTTCCAATTGGCCGTTTTATAAAATCACAGGTGCGTGAATTAGCGGAAAAATACAATTTACCCAACAAGCATCGGAAAGACAGCCAGGGCATCTGTTTTTTAGGAAAAATAAAATATCCGGAATTTGTAAAATTTCATCTCGGTGAGAAAAAGGGCGACATCATCGATTTTAATTCGAATAAAATCCTTGGTCAGCACAATGGATTCTGGTTTCACACCATTGGACAGCGTCAGGGTCTGGGCTTATCTGGTGGACCCTGGTTCGTTGTAAAAAAAGAAGTGTCCACAAATTCAATCTATGTTGTCCACAAAAGTGAATATGAAGTCAGCGCGCGAAAGGATTTTATTGTCCGGAATATCAACTGGATTCCATATGCCCCATCCAAAACAGAGCTTGAGACAAAGTTGCGCCACGGGCCGCATCTCGATTCATGCAGCATTTCATATCTGGACGATGGACGGGTGGCTGTAGAATTGGCAAATGAAGATCAGGGCATTGCGCCGGGGCAATATGCTATCTTTTACGATGGGAGCGACTGCCTGGGTGGAGGACTAATCGAATAAAACGTCTAACGGGATATCATCGCAGCATCAGCGGACATGTAAAAGTACTTGCCGTTTTCTTTGAAATAATTGTCATTGTATAAAACCACATAATTCATCATGCGTTCAATCTGCTCCGGGTTGATGAGTACATTTTTCTGTGCCAGCAGATCAGCAATCTCTGAAGCAGTGAGTGCATTTTCATGAGAGCCTGTGCGGAAGCGGACAGGGGAGCAGATCAGCCTGATCAAATCCAATTGTTTCATATAAAGTCCTTAGCTTGGTTTTGTAATTCATCCAACTATACTACACAAATTAATACTGAAGTCCCAAGCCATCTCGTAAATTTGTAACAATATGTTTAAATTTAATTTAAAAATTGCAACCCAACAACAGCAGATAAACCAATGAAAAAAACGCAAACACCACATCGTGATCTGGCCAGGACTTTAGCCGGTTATTTTTCAGAGTTGGACCAGATTCAGGCCGTTGCCCTCGGTGGTTCACACAGCACCGGTGCAATCGATGCAGATTCTGACATCGATCTTTACGTCTTTATCGATAAACACATTCCCTTGCAGGAACGTAAAAAAATCGTAAACAAACGCGGTGCGAGCCGTGCTAACCTCAACCTTTCTTTCTGGGATCTGGGGGACGAATGGTTTGATGCTGAAACCGGCATTGAAGTGGACATGATGTTATGGCAACGCACGTGGATTGAAGAACAAATTGATCGTGTTGTCGTAAGAAACGAAGCATCCGTTGGCTATTCAACATGCTTCTGGCACACCATCCTGCATGCACAAATCCTTTTTGATCGCACTGGTTGGTTCGCAGCATTGCAGACGAAATGCAAGCGTCCTTTTCCGGATAAACTGCGCAACGCCATTATTGCCAAAAATCACCCTGTATTAAGGCAGGTCATCCCCGCCTATTCTGTACAAATTCACAAAGCAATCAAACGCAACGATTTAGTAAGCATCAACCACCGGGTTGCAGGTCTCCTTGCCAGCTATTTCGAAGTGATCTACGCGATTAACTGCGTTCTTAATCCAGGTGAGAAAAAAATAATCCCCTTCATTACAAAACACTGCGCGAAGATCCCTGTAAATATGGCGATTCAAGTTGAACGTGTTTTGCAAATGGCAGCAAAATGTGACACACACTTACTTGATGAAATCGATATTCTGATTGACGGACTGGATGATTTACTTCGGTTGGAGGGAATCAATCCTGAGAATACGTTAATACTGGCCTGAACCTCAGGCTAAATCAATTTTTGAACAATCCTGCTAAATTCCTTTTCGGCACAACCGTATCGATAACAACCTCCTCACACCTGTTGAATTTTGCAAAGGCATTGATCTTTTCAACAAACACCGGAACAAATTCATCATATGCGGTGAATTCAGGCTCAAAAATCAGCTTATGAACACGCAGCATCTTGCTTTTCCGCTCAGCTTTTGCGTCGAAGCGGGCCACGAATTTTTCACCCCACAGGACAGGCAAGACAAAGTAGCCATACTTTCGTTTTGCCGCCGGCACGTAGCACTCAAGGGTGTATTCAAAACCAAAAAGGCTTTTCATTCGCTCACGCTGGATAATCAAATTATCAAATGGTGATAGAATATGCACGCTGGTTTCATTTGTTGCAGCGTTGTCTGATTGCTCGAGGGCACTTTTGAATACAAAATAATCTGTTGTCGAGTCAGCTTCGATTTCCAGGGCAACCACATCACCCGTTTCGATTAATTCCAATAGTGCTTGTTTCAAACGTCTTTTCCCGGCAACCTGCATGTCACCATCACGGCTTGCACCAGGCTGCAAAAATTTCTGCAGCTCCCTTTCACTCACAACACCGAGTGCATCCAGAGCCCGGCGCACAAGAAAATGGCTGAGTTCACTTTTATCCGGCATACGCGTATCCACTTCAGATGGCAGAACACGTTCGCGTAAATCATAGTATTTTTGGAATTTTCGCCGTTCGCTGACCATCAGTTCGCCTCGCCAAAACAACAGTTCCAGGGCCATTTTTGCCGGTTTCCAATCCCACCACGTTCCGCCTTTTTTATCATCGGGTGATTCAAAATCTTTTGCACTCAGCGGTCCCTCCTTACGAATACGCTCAAGGATGACAGGAAAGAGCGGTTCACACTTTTCCAGTCGATCTTTTGTCCATTTGCCTGAGGGATTTTCGAAATTTTTCATCTTCGGCATGTAAAACCGGAAATCATTCATGGGTAGATACGCCATTGCATGCCCCCAATATTCGAAAATTTTCCGATCGGTTGATTGCAAATCGTGCAGCATGGCTTCATTATACTCCGGTTGGCGAACCCATAAACTATGATGGTGCGCCCGATTGATCACGGCAATCGTGTCGATTTGCACGTAACCCAATTTTTCGATCACCGTCATGCTGCCGTCTTTTCCCGCCGGCAGGATATTATGTCCGTTAAGAAGTTGTGAATTCAGGATAATTCGACGGGTCGTCTGACTCGACAATTTTGTCTTTTGCATTGCATGTCCTACAGCATTTCAAACGAAGATTACTTTATGATCCAAAATGGAATATGAACTGTATCATCACGTTCATCTTTTTCGGAGTCGTAATCATATTTTTTTCGAATCACCAGCCGATGCAGACCGGTTTCAAGGGTGTTGGTTTGTATGACGGTGAGAAAGCCGGGTTCATCCCGATGAGGATGATTGTAAAATAAAAACGCAACATCCAGCAACACGTTATCATTAATTCGAAGCTCATATAAATCGCTGACGCACGCTAGAATTGCGTTGAGGTTTTCAGCAAGTTCTGCTTTTTTTATGTTATTGACCGCACTTGAATCTGCATTCAGCACGATTCTGCCCTTAAAGGAAAAGCCGATGCTTTTTAGCGGGATCAGTCCGCCACAATATTTCTTCAAGCTATCATTTTCCGCAATGCTGTAAGGAATAAAAAGTTCAAAATAGTCATTTGTCACTATTTTTGTCGAGATGACCGGACTTTTGATATAGCGTTCCGGATCGACAGTATCCATGTAGTGTTTTTGTGATACTTTAAACTCGGCTGCCTGGGTTCCCAATGGGAAATAAACGGTTTCGTCATAGCGGGTTATGAAATAGCCAAGTGTAATAAAAACATAGAGTGTAAGAATTGATGCAATCAGTTTTCGCGGCACATTGCTGATGAGGGTGTAATAAATTGATTGATAAAAAGCAAACCCGGTAACATAGCGAAAATATGTAGAAATGTAATAGTAAGGACGCGCAAACCAATTCCATTTTATTTTTTTTAACATTCCCAACGAGAGGAAATCGATAGCCAGCAAACCACCAAAAAACAAATAGCTAAAAAAACAAAACAGTGAATATTGTAATTCAATGGCGCTCCGTAATGATTCAGGCAGTAAAACTATCGGGGAGATGATGAGTGCCATTGATAAAAAGTAAAGGGTGATGGATATAAAAATAAATATGAGAAGAAAAGTAAATGCAAATATCGCACTGCAAATTCTGTCAACACGTATAGCTGTTGTCTCCAAATTTCGTAATTTTCTATTCAAATACATTTCAAAGCGCGGATGAAAATTTAATTTTTCAAAATTCACACCATCGGGAAACACCGAGTTGAGTCCAACAATACCAATCCAGTAACCACGCAAAACAATATGAATTCCAAGATTAAAAGACATAATATATGTCGCAATAATCAAGGTAAATCCAAGTGGGATGAGTGCTCTGACAAACGGATTACTCACCGTTGCTTCTATGGGTGAAAAGAATTGTATAAGTGAGTTCGGCACTCGTAAAAGCACCAAGAGTGCAAAACCAACTATGAGCAATTCCATTTCCCAGCTACGATTATGCAGCTGTTTTACCCAATTCATCTCATATCTTTCTTTCAGCGAGCTCATTTAAATTAATCCGTTTTCCGTTTATCATATGAATTATCAGATAGAAGAACGCGATCATCGTCACCATCGCTGCGAGACCGAACACATACTTGACATTTTCAATATGGCCCTGGTAGATATACCCTGTGAGCCATGCCCCGACACCTATGCCAATTTCCAGGGCAATATAGAGCGTCGCCATGGAACGGCCCAACAAATTTTTATCGCTCAGATCTATCGCCCAGGCAAAGACCGCAGGCGTTAACCCACCGACACTCGTACCCAACATTAAAGCGCCGAGTATAAATTTAAGTTCAGTATCCGCAAATGCAATAAAAATAAATGCACATGTCGTCCCAACGATATTGATCAAAATCACTGGTTCCCTGCCGAATTTATCCGACATCTTGCCCATAAAAATGCGCACAAAAAGAGAGGCTAATGTAAAGTAGCTGAAAAATATACCTTTATTACTGACCTCAAGATGATCGCTTAAATCCGGCGTAATTGTCAGGACAACCCCAAATCCATAGACTGTAAACAGCATGACAATCGCTGCGGGCAAGACACGGTGGGTGTAAATATCGTATACATGGATTCGTAGCATACCGGGACGAAACCGGTGTTTGCCCGGCAGGGTTTCCTTCATGTGAAAAAGGATGAAAACACTTAAAAAAGCAAAGGCGGATGAGGTAAAAAACATCACATCAATGCCCCAGCGCTGTGTAATCATACTGCCAATCAGCGGCCCCAGTGCAATGCCGATACTACTAAAAAAACCTAACACTCCCATGGCTTCACCACGGCGATCATCCGGAACGATATCCGCCACATAAGCCGCCGTGCCTGTTGGCTTGAATCCGGTTGAAAATCCATGCATTAGCCGCAATGCCAGCAAGGCCAAAACAGAATTGGTCAGGGGATAGAGGAATCCGCAAATCACACAAACAAAGGCACCGACAAGCATCACTGGAACACGGCCGATTGTATCTGCCAGTTTCCCACTAAACGGACGGGAGAGGCCTGCGGTTACTGTAAAAAGTGAGATGATGTATCCGATGTATTTTTCGCCTCCCATACTGGCCAGGTAAGCAGGCAATTCAGGGATCAGCATGTTAAAGCTCGAGAAAAAGAGCGATCCGCTGAGACAGAGTAAAATAAACTGAAATGTGAAAAGAGATTTCTTCATGGCTTAATATTCGTTCACAACAAGCGCACGTGCAACAGCCTGCCCATCCAATGCTGCAGATACGATACCGCCTGCATATCCCGCGCCTTCGCCGGCAGGATATAATTTTGCGATATCAACATGGGTGAATTTTTCACGATCCCGCGGAATACGAATTGGCGAACTGGTGCGCGATTCCACGCCGACGAGATTGGCTTCAGCAGTAAAGTAGCCACGGTATTTTTTACCGAATTCCTGAAAAGCACTTTGAAGTCGCTGCGAAATATGTTTGGGTAACATTTCCTGCAATGGAGCACTGTAAATACCGGGAATATAGGATGCCGGCGCGAGGTCGGATGAAAGCTTGCCTTCGACAAAGTCTGGCATACGTTGCGCAGGAGCCCGTTGGGAGCCATCACCTGCTTTGAAAATCTTTTGTTCCAGGTCACGTTGGTAATACAAACAACGTAGCTCGCCGTATTCAGCAAATTGCACCGCATCTTCGGGCTCAATGGCCACCACAATCCCTGAATTTGCAAACCTGGAATCCCGCTTCGCCATTGACATTCCGTTGAGAACAATTTCACCAGGAGCTGTAGCAGCCGGGACGATAAGTCCTCCCGGGCACATACAAAACGAAAATACGGCACGCCCATCCTTGTGTGTCACTATTTTATAACTCGCTGCGGGAAGAAGCGGATTGCGTGGATTCTGGTGGTACTGCATCTGATCAATTATTGCCTGCGGGTGTTCAACTCGAATCCCCATCGCAAATGGTTTGGCCTGTATCTGAATTTTCTTTTTTTCCAGGAGATGGAAAATATCCCGCGCCGAATGCCCAGTCGCCAGGATGACAGCATCGCCCGTGTATTCAACATCGTTATTGGCAACGACACCTTTGCACAAGTTATTTTCAATGAGGAAATCCGTGACCTTGGATTCAAAATGAATTTCGCCACCAAATTTCTGAATTGTCTCGCGGATGGCAGCAATAATCTCGGGCAATCTGTTGGAGCCGATGTGCGGATGGGCATCGAAAAGGATTTCGGGATTTGCCCCGTGCTCTACGAGTATCTGCAAAATATCTTTCACAGGCCCGCGTTTTTTTGAACCGGTGTAGAGTTTGCCATCCGAATACGTGCCGGCTCCACCCTCACCGAAACAATAATTGGAATCCGGATTCACTAGACTGTGCTGTTGAATCAGGCGCAAGTCGCGGCGGCGTGTCTGGACATCTTTCCCACGATCGAGAACCACGGGTTTTATTTTGGCTTTAATCAGCTCAAGCGCAGCAAAATAGCCGGCTGGCCCGGCGCCGACAATGACGACTTTCTTGCCGCTATCAACCGGCGCCAATCCGGAGAGAAAACACGGTTCCGGCTTCGGTTCTTCACCGATAAATACTTGTAATCGCAAAACGTACTGCGGCCATTTGCTACGCGCATCAATGGAACGTCGCAGTTTCTGCACGGTATCGATGTCTTCGATACCGACACCGCTTGCAGCAGCAGCCAATTGCTGTATAGCTGTATCATCCCGTTCCTCGGCTGGTGTGCACTTGATTTCAACAATTTTTATCATTTTCTTTTTCTATATCGACTGGTTCATGTTCTTGTTCCTATCCCAATTAAGTTGAGCATAATACGAAAATCATCGCATAGATGCGATTTATTTTATCCTGTTTTCATTTGAAAAGAAATTCCATCTCTATCCTGAATCCTGCATGAAATTTTATGAGAATTTTCTTGAATAATTGCTACTTATATCGTAAGTCAACATGCGACCTCCTTCTCTCAACACTGAAATACCCCCGCAAAACATCCTGATAAATTACTCCTGAAGAAGGAAATTTATGTACGTTTAATTAGGATGATATAATGCGTGCCTTCCTTACCCCAGCCTTCCTTGTCCTGTGGTTGTTATCGCAAGTAAATGCGAAAATTATTTTCGTGCCCACTGATGTTCAATCTATACAGGAAGCCGTCGATGCAGCCAGTACGGGTGACACTGTTTTAGTTGGTACAGGCGATTTTCAGGAATCGCTCCTCATCCAAAAACGCCTTGTTATTTTCGGTTCAACAGATGGCGTTCATCCTACAACAATTAAAACCCAAAATGGCCATACCGATCGTCTTATCATCTTTTCCGGTTCTGGTGCGGATAGTTGTGAATTTCGGTATTTTTCTATCGAAAATGCTACAGGTGGCGCCATTCTGTGTGATGGCGCCAGTCCGCTGCTTTCCTCACTTCTTCTCTCAGACAATAGCAGTGCAAAGGATGGTGGTGGAATTTTATGTAGGGATGCATCTCCCATAATTCGCAATGTGCATTTGGAGGGGAACCAGTCCCTGGGAGAAGGCGGTGCAATCGCAATTACCGGCAACTCAAATCCCAGAATTGAAAATTGTACGATAACTGAAAACAGCAGTTCAACGAACGGCGGGGGGGTGTCGTGCACCGGAGATGGACAGTTTCGCATAATTGATTCAACCATTGAAAACAACCACGCTGCAGGCAAAGGTGGTGGTATTTATGTCAGTGGCAACAAAAATTCCATGGTGAATAATACAACCATTTCAACAAATACCGCAGCCAGTGGTGGAGGCGTAGCCTTGCAAAACGGCTCCATCGAGTTAATAAACAATGATATCATAAAGAACGCTGCGACGGAATATGCCGGCGGGATTTTTTGCCGCGAATCATCATTGGTTTTCGATTCCAGGAACAGAAACAACATCTTCGATAATTCGGCGAAAATATTTAAAGATATTTTTACAAATGTCATTCTTACCGCCCATCTGGATACATTCACGGTTGCACAACCAACAAGTTATTATGCATCCATCCTCTCCATGATAAATTTTGATATCACGCATGGGAAAAAAAGACAATTTGGCGGTGAATTGCATGTGGCGGCGACGCCGGCGGAAGCAAAAAATACAGGAAAATTCGAAACAATCGATGCAGCCCTGGCAAGCGTTTACGCAGACACAGGCAATCCAGCGATCATTCACTTACCTGCAAAACGCTTTCTTGCTGCTGAAAACAAGAACGGGTGGCCGCTTTTTGTTCCTGACCATGTTACACTGCGGGGCGTATCTGCTGGTGTAACTATTCTTGACGGCAACAATCAGAGTCCACTTTTTCGGCTGGAAAATATAGAGGGTGTCCAAATCAGCGATATGACCTTAACAAAAGGTTCTGCGGACGATGGGGGTGGCATATGTTTTAAAAACACATTTGCTTCAAATGATATATCTGTTCTTTTTCAAAATTTAATTATTACGAAAAATTCAGCGCAAAGCCAGGGTGGCGGCGTCTATCTTGAGAAAGCAAATGCGCGTTTTGAAAACGTGACCATCCGTAATAACAAGGCACATGATGGTGGAGGCCTCGCAAATGAACTCGGTGTGCCATTTTTTTCAAGGGAGCAAGGGGGGAAAAATGTGATCTGCAATAATTTCGCAATTCAAAATGGTCAGGATTTATATTCACCAATTACCTATATGAATGTCTATTTACACTATTTTACCGTTCCCCTGCCGACAGAACGCGAGGCGTATCCCCTCAAGAATTTTGTCATGATCATCGAAAATCAGTGCACCAATGTGACATCGGTTGAACAGACATTGCTATCGAATGACAATCTCATTTTTTATCCCATCTACCCCAATCCCATTGGCTCAACCGCAACAATTGAATTCATCCAGCCTGAAAATGGGATTACTGAAATCCAGGCATTCAATATTTTAGGACAAACAGTCGCCTGCGTATTCAAAGGCCACAGGAAGAAAGGATTACACAAGCTAACCTGGCATCCGAAAAATTTGGAAAATGGCGTCTACTTCATACAAATCTCAATGGGTGGACACACACAAATTCGTCGATGCATTAAATTGCAATAAGCAAGTCTGATAAATGGAATATTTCCAATTCAAAACTTGTATCCCAGTGCTTTTCACGCTATATTGCACGACTTTTCGAAAAATTTAATCATGCACAATCAAGAGGTAACCATGAGCATCAAACAGTGGGAATCAAGTCCTGAAATGCAAATCGATACGAAAAAAAAATATAAAGCCACCATTGAGACAGACAAAGGCGATATTGTCGTCGAACTGGCACCACAACATGCGCCGAATACGGTGAATAATTTTGTCTTTCTTGCCCGTGAGGGTTTTTACGATGGCGTTTCTTTTCATCGCGTTATTCAAAATTTCATGATTCAGGGCGGCGATCCAACAGGAACTGGTATGGGCGGCCCGGGTTATGATTTTAAGGATGAATTCGACGGCAATCCGCTCGTGCACGAAACCGGGATTATTTCTATGGCCAATGCCGGGCCAAACACCAACGGCAGTCAATTCTTCATCACCCACGGCCCGCAACCGCATTTGGATGGCCGCCACACAGTCTTTGGCAAGGTCACCAGCAGCCAGGTCATCGTCGACTCCATTCAGCAAGGTGATGTGATGAATCGTGTTACGATCGAGGAAGTGTGATCGTCAACTTTCCAGGATCATACAACTTTATATCATCAATACAGCCACGGGGAATCTCGTGGCTGTTTAATTTGTCTAGACTTTTTACTTCCTTCATGCTAAAAGCGAGCATGTTACAAGACTCCAGTTCTCACGCTGAAAAAACCTGTTATTCCCTCTAAAATCCATTTTAAACATCGATCCAAGCTGTTATGATAATATTTAATGAAACAGAATGCCCATAGGTTTACGTTTACATGCTAAGGAATTCGGTGCCAACCGGTAAAAACAGGCACAGTACAGTGGATGTCCTTTTCGCAAACCAGAATCGATTTCATATAATTAGACAACGGATACAGTTTTTTTAGATTATGCCCATTGCAAAGCGAATTTTTCGAATTTTTTTTGGTTGGCTGTTTGTCGGACTTGGTATTGTCGGGCTTGTTTTGCCAGTGCTGCAAGGCATCTTGTTTTTAGCAACAGGTATTGCGCTGCTTTCGCCAGATGTGCCATTTTTCAGGAAGATTTTGGAAAAAATTAAAGATCGCTACCCGATGCTGGCAAGGAAAGCCGAACATATTTCAAAACAAATCGAGGATTCATGAACTGCATCGCCGTATTTTTTTTCAATGGATGAACATTAAAATGAGGAGCGAAACATGTCACAGGAAATCAATGATTCAAAAAATCCAAACCCACAGCCTGAAAATAACAGAAACGAAGATTTAAATTCAAGCAATGGTCAGGAGAATGCTTTTGGAGAAAAAATTGGCCAGTTCGCACAAAAAAGTGCACAGGTGGTCAAAACCGGTTTCAACATCGCTGCAGAATTCACTGGTAGTGCGACAAATCTGGCTAAGCTGAAAGTTCAGATCCATAATTTACAGAGCGCACGTGACAAAGAATACCAGGTACTCGGAGAAAAACTCTACAGCTACCGGGATGCGGACAAGATTGATAATGTAAAATCGTTCTTCAGCGAGCAGTTTAATTCCATTTCCGCACTCATTGAAGAAATCGACCGCAAACAGGAAGAAACTGAAAAAATTGAATTGATCAAAGGAAGCGATACTGTGGAAAAACGTAATGAATATATTGATAAACTTTCAGCCCAGTTAAAAGAATGGAATGAAGACATCGCCACGCTGCAGCAAACGGCTGGTCAGGTCAAAGACGACGCGAAGGAGCGATACCAGGAAGAAATAAATGCGCTGAAAAAACATTCTGAAGATGCACAAAATAAACTTAGAGAACTCCGCGATGCCAGTTCTGGCGCCTGGAAGGATGTCAAGCGTGGTGCGGAAGCGTCCTGGAATGAAATGCGAAACGCCATTTTAGAAGCGAAGAAAAAGTTCTAATTCGCAAATTTGCAAGTCAAACTAAAAAGCCCGAAATTTTTAAAATTTCGGGCTTTTTTTGATTCAAGTTCGAGGGTTCGGTCAACGTTGGGTAAAAATTGTGTCCCTTTTGCGATTCCATGCAACCCATGCATTGGTTTTATCTCGTGCTGAAAATTTTTCCGGTTCAGCATGCTGTCGATCTGCAGTGATGTGCAGATGGTGGTTTGCACGAACTTTTTGCACCCATCGTGCATGCTGTTCGATTTCCCTTTCCCGTATTTCTGCAGATTCTTCTCGACGACGAACTTCGACGATGCCATCGTACACGTACACCCTGTTACTGCTCCCCGGCGCGCCGCTTGCACGGAACCGCGCATCGAGAAGACGCAGCGACATTGCTGGAAAACGACAGTATATTAAACTCTTCTTATCGAGAAACTGATCAATTGCAAACCACAATTCCCCGGTTGTGATTTCGAAATTTGCATGAATTTCTTTTTTAACCGGTACATTAAAAAAATGGATCATAAATTCCGTGTTTCGATCCAGGCGGAGCACACTTTTCCTGTCCAAAGCAATTTCTACCCGCCCGCTGTCACCCGTCAAAACGGTATCGCCCGTTTTTAATATGAGATTATTTTCAACATGTCGCCAGTTCGTATCCGGGGCTGATTTATAAAGGACACGCCCTTCAACCCAGGTCACAAAAGCTTCGCCGCTTCTGTTTTTCAATTCTTCGCGCGGCGTTGAGATGGAAATTCCCGGTTTCTTGTAAACCTGAATATCCAGTTCCATTTTAGTAAGACTGGGGAAATAGACGGTATCCCCCGGCACGAGCGCGCTTTGATCGGCTAAATGTTGATTTGCATGGTTGAGGATTTCTTTCACAAAAGAATTGTAAGTACGATACTCTCGCAACGCGAGCAAAGAGATGCTTTCACCGGATTGCACCACACGATATGTTTTCTCTTGTGTGTTTTGGATAAACAAGCCAAGAATAAAATCGAGTAGTGCCAGAATCAAAATGAGTGCGAGCCCCAGTGGCAATAATGTGCTTTTCAGTTTCAAGTAGATTACTCGTCCGATAAGCGTTCATCATCCGCAAATGTCAACGTATAAATTCCAATTTCGATGACATCCTGATCGAACAAAAGTGAGGGTTTTACCAGTTGTTTATCATTATGAAAAACCGGATTTGTCGTGCTGAGATTTTCTATTTGCCACAGGTGCAAATCCGAATTAAAAAGCAGCCTTGCATGTTGCCGTGAAACGGTTTTATCAGGAAGGACGAGATCATTTTTCTCGTTGCGACCAATATGAAAATTTTGTGGTGGCAAAGGGATTTCTTTATTCTTTCCATTATCACCGGAGATAGACAATTTGGGCATGGTTTCCTCTCTTCTTTTCATTCCCTGTACCGTGTGATCGCGTCACATATTTTATCTTGTGCCAGCCGGAATGGCTTCGAGCTGCCGACAAAGTGGGCCATATGAATTGCGAATACAAGCTCATCGCCATCCTGATTTGTCGTGTAGCCCGCCAGTGATGAAACGCCGCTCAACGTCCCGGTTTTGGCGTGCACAACAGCTTGTGCTGCACTGCCACGCATGCGATTTTTCAGCGAGCCATCCACACCGGCGATGGGCAAAGAAGCGATAAATTCGTAACGCCAGGAATAATTTTCATGCATTGCACGCAACAAATCATGTGTAGAACTTGCTGAAATCAGCGTATAGCGCGACATACCTGAACCATCGGCGATGCGAATCTTCGTCGTATCGATTTGCCAGCTCTCCAGCACTTGTTGCAATGCGTGGATACCGGCTTTCGCTGTCCCTTGCTTGCCAGTCGTAACAGCACCGACAATTTTGAGGAAAAGTTCAGCGCACAGGTTGCTGCTTGGTTTATTCATATCGGCCAGCAACTGCGGCAGTGGTTTTGAGTCGTGCGCAATAAAAACCTGTACCGAATTCCCGGCTGAACCATGTTTCACTTCACCTTCGACGCCAATGCCACGTTGATGGCAGCCTTCTTTAAACAGTGTGCCAAAATATAATGGCGCGTCAACCACGTCAACTGTCGTTTTGTCTTCCGCGAACCAGTCGCCGAAATATCCACTCACATCGACAACATTTTCTTCTTCTTGCCAATGCCGTTCCACATTAAAGCGGTCAAACACTTTTGTTGTGTCCAACAATTCCGAAAAATAGGTCGCGCTGTCGACAGTAACACTGGTGTTGTTTATTTGCAGGTATTTTGTCGCTGGAACGAGGGCAACTTTTGCCGGTTCCCCCAATTTATCAGTCGCACTTACCAGGACTTCCACACAATTTTCCTGAATTGAAAGTGCACTTAACGGCGCCGTGTACCACCAGCCGGCATCATCCCACATCCAGCCGTCACCCACATGCATGTCGTCGAGAAAACTGGCGTCACAGATGATATCACCAGCAATGTATTTTACGCCCTTGTTTGCCAGTGAAAGCAGTATTTCATCAAGATCTCCAATCGAAAACATTGGATCGCCCCCCCCAATGAGATAGAGATTGCTTCGCAAGGTATCCGCCAGCACAGCGCCGGAATCAATCGCAACACGGGTGACCATTTTATAATCCAATCCCAGATAATGCAAAGCCGCAGCCGATGTGTAGAGTTTCATATTTGAAGCCGGATGGAACAGCTTGTTTTCATTTTGTGAATACAGGACTTTTCCATCACGCAAACGGGATATTTTCATCCCGACAAACGCATCTGCAACAGCATCATGGGCCAAAATCGATTTTATTTCTGCCTGCAATGCAGGAAGCCCAACGATCGGTTGTACTGAAGAAGGGCGGGATTTCACCTGATCCTTTACGAGCGTAGAAGAAGTTGAACATGCCTGTACAAATAAGACTGTGCCGAACAATAATGGCAGGAATAATCGAAATTTCATTTTAATCATTACCCTTTTGAGTTTTTAGTAACGCAAGAAAAAGATCAAGGCAGCCTTCAGCGGATGGTGTGAAATTGTGCCCGTTTTCCATTAAATATAAATCCAATGATTTTAAATCAGACGCAATGAAAATCAAACTTGAATATTCAAAATTCTCATTAGCCTCAGTCGCGCGTTCTTTTATTTCCGCCTCATTTAAAATTGTTCTTCCATGAAATACGAGCTCGGGCTTCCGCCAGGCGGTATTTTCCAGCAAACCAATGCAGTGGTTAATTGACACCTCATGCGCATCGATACCAATTTCATCGCAGACTTCGCTGATGATTGCATGAAAAAGAGCTTTGGGAGACAACGCATCGTATCCAGGTTCGACATCGATATGACCGCCCAGCACATCGAGCATTTCAGGATATTCCCCAACCAGATGGCTTCGTTGCATCAAAACAATTGTGTTTTCGCAGGTTTCAATAATTGCACTAATTCCAAGCGCCCGGGCGAAATAATCTTGTTGCCCGGCAATCCAGTGCGCGGCCATGCTGTTTGAAAAAAGCAGGTCGCGGTAACAGGTTTGCCCCAGGTTCAGCTCCAGCACGTCTCGCTGAATTGACCATGAAGACAAGGAAGCCAGAACACCATTAAACAGTGTCGTGTTTTGCATGCATTTGTTCTGCCAAAACCGCTCTCTTCTCTCTGCAAGATTCTCTGGCAAAATAGCTGCGTTCCGCGAGACATGCGTTTTAATTTGGGCGGGTGGCCACCAGCCCATACATTTTATTTCGAAACGGTCGATTGGAAAATCCGGATATTTGGTCAGGCGAACGAAGCAAATTTTCGCCGCCGGTTGTAGTGGGGATTAAATCAAAAAAAGTTAGTATTTATGCACTAAGAAGCAAGGGAAATAGGTGGCTGGACAGGGACGGGAATTAATTCACTCTGTGGATTGATTATTGATTATGTCATCAATCTTTATTTGATATTTAAACATATGCTTTTTGTTATCGAGCCGCAGTTCGCAACCAGCCCAGTTAGTTGATTCATGACCGTACCAGTGCCAGCGCGCCAGGGTTTCACGGCCTAAAAATTTCAACGTCTCCATATTATCTTTCACCCAAAATGTAATTCCAAGTCGCGGGGCGTGAATGCCAAGCATGGCCATTGGAATCGGCGCTTGCCACTGAATGAGATCGATTTTTTGGCCCAGCGGATTCAAACCGTATCGAAAATGTTTACCGGACTGTTCATTCATAAAATAAACGTATTCATAGTCTGCATCGACAAGTCCCTTCAAGTCTGCTGTTACCTCGATAATGTTTCCGAAAATGAGGTAATCGATTCGTACTGTTCCGATTGGTTTGGTTTGCACATAACGCCTTCGGGGGAACTGGACGTCAAATTCTTGTGTATCGAACACATAAAGTTTGGAGAGAACCGTCGTATCGCCATGCACAAATTTACCAATTCTCGCCTCCGACGCCAACCAGGAGCCACCGTTTGAGACAACCAGTGGCAGGCCGAAGCCATAACCTTCGCCAATGAGTTCGGTCTGGTCACGTTTCAGTATGAGTCCCTTTTGCAATCCGGCAATTTTTCCGACATGTGGCCGTGCGTCGGTGTAAACTTCCAGCGTTAATCCGTTGGCAAGCGTTGCACTGTAGGGCGGTTTATTTTTCGTGATAAGTGACTCGATATGGTATCGCCAAAAAGGCGCTGCATATTCTTTATATGTGAAAAAGGCCAGAATCAGCACAAGAAATAATATTTTACTCAAACTTTTTTTATGCACGAATTTCTCCGGAATTTCATTTTTGTCCAGTAAATTGTGTGTTGTGAAGACTCTCATGAACATCGGCAGCAAGTGATTTAAAATATGCGATACTTGTTAAATTGTAAGATATGGCGAAACAGAACTGAACTTATGCGTCCCGGAATACCTGAAAAGTCAGGATGCAATGGAAAAATTTTCGATCGACCTGTACACATTGAAGACCTGATTCAGTCGCCGCTTTGAGGGTATTTTTTGAATAATGCTTCCAATGCAGTGGAAGAAGAAGTGTGCCATCTGTCTTTAATCGTCGCCGGGCGCTTGGGAATAATACATGGAAATCAAAAAGCTGCTCACCAGGCCTGCTCTGGCAAGTTATTAAATCAAACCGGCCAATGTCCTTTTTCATTTCAGTTAAGTCACCTTGCATGATTTGGATTGAGTCCATCAAACCGTTCATTTCACTGTTTCGGGTTAACACACTTGCCGCGAGCGAACGTTCATCAAGAGCCGCAACTTCAGCGCCTTTACTCGCTGCAACGACCGCAAAACAACCTGAGCCGGTATTTACATCAAGCACTCTTTTGCTTTGGATGTGAATAGTTTCCAGCATGGACAACAATTGGCGACAGCAACAATCATATCGTGGATGCGGCAATTCGATTGAAGTGATGAGAGTGAGATCACCTTTTCGAATGAATCGGTTTCGTTTACGAAAATGCCAGACAAAAGAATTGTAAAGTGTGGCAACAACAGGTTCAAAGGGCAGGAGGATTCGCAACCATAGCGGTACCTTCAACGAGGTGTTTTGCATCCCAGTTTTATGCGACATGTTATAACTTCGTGCTGCAATATTTACAATAAACAGCGTCGTAATCATGGCCTTTAGCCCCACATTTCGGGCAAACCTGCGTGCTCGCCCGTTCCCCCATCGTGCGCGTTAATTCAACGGATACAATGCCGGTAGGCACAGCAATAATGCAATACCCCAAAATCATAATGAAAGCTGCGAGCGATTGACCAATTGCCGTAGATGGTGCAATATCGCCGTAACCTACTGTTGTGAGTGTTACAATTGCCCAATAAACACTGCGGGGGATGCTGGTGAATCCACTCTCCTCACCCTCGATTATGTACATGATCGAGCCGAGAACAAGCACGAGGCTGAGCACACTGAAAAGAAACACGGTAATTTTTCGCCGGCTTGCACGCAGGGCCAATAAGAGCATATTGGCTTCTTTGAGATATTTCACAAGCTTGAGTACACGAAAAACACGCAGGACCCGCAAGCTGCGAATGATCAATAAATAATGAGTTCCAGGCAAAAAAAGTGAGATGTATGTTGGTAATATAGCAAGTAAATCAATGATACCGAAAAAACTGCGGGCATAAGCCAAAGGTTTTCTGACAGCCAGAAGTCGCAAGATGTATTCGACAGTAAATGCAATCGTTAAAAACCATTCGATGATTCGAAACCACAATGCATAGGCTAAGAAGGCCTGGACACTATCGAGCATGACCACGGCGACACTCAACAAAATAAATATAATTAGCACAACGTCGAACCGTTTACCCGACCGTGTATCGGCTTCGAAAATGACCTCATGCAATCTGGCGCGCCATTGGTGTTTTATATGTTTCTCATGCATTAATTGCATTCGCCTTTGCCCAAAATCTTTTGGTTATAAAACGATAATCGTACCGGTAGCATGGGAATCGATGTCATAAAATAAGTAAGAACCTTTTTGGGTTAACGTGAGTATTTCCGACTCACCCTTTTCAATCGTATCTAAATAAAAATTAGTATTAGGATTGTCTCGAGTTCCACTCTCAACGGCGTGTGTTTCATTGTCTTTATTGGTAAAAACAACAGATTCACCCAAAGTAATTGTCAGTCTTGCCGGTTCAAACCCACTGTCTGTAATCCAGATTTCATTCTCAGCACGCTCTTCCACAGGTGCAAGTGGATTCTTGTCACCGCAGCTAAATAACAGGGCAAAAAGCAGAAACAATCCTGCCAGGCGAATGATTCGAAACGTTCCTGTTCTTTTCATTGTTAACTCCTCTAATCTCACATTTAAATTCTGCCGGGTCATACTCCCTGACAACCATGGCAGTCTGTGGTTTGCAGATCACGATACTGTGCCAAATTCTTCATCAAGTCTATTTGCCTGCTCTTCAATTTGCGCCGATAGTTCTTCCCACCGCTCGTAATCCTGCTCCAGTTGTTGTGAAATCTTGTTCAGTTCTATGCTCTTCTCTGCTAACAAATTGGAATCGGCGATTACATT
>QQUM01000814.1 GCA_008501545.1 Calditrichota bacterium | reverse complement strand
ATTCGTCGTCATGATTCCACAAGGTGCAATGACACGGCGTGGTCTGGAATATCGCGTTGAAGCAGCGGATGAATTTGGACAGAT
Organism: Calditrichota bacterium; assembly: GCA_008501545.1. Taxonomy (GTDB): domain Bacteria; phylum Zhuqueibacterota; class Zhuqueibacteria; order Zhuqueibacterales; family Geothermadaptataceae; genus Bioreactorimicrobium. The sequence continues at coordinate 4,593 of QQUM01000814.1, read as the reverse complement.
CGCTTATGGCCCGACAGAATCGCTCAATTGTTCCCTTGAGGATAACGATAACACCTGGTTCCCTATCCGCAGCCGAATTACTGAACCAAATGACCGGCCAATCGATACATTCGGCAATCCGATGCCATTGAAATCCGGTGAAGCGCTGGCGAATTACCAAATGTTTTCTGTGCCATACGCCCTGGATAATCCCTCGATAGCAGGAGTTTTGGAAGATGACCTGGGTTCTTACGATGATACCCAATGGCGCTTTTTTGATTATATCTCGGGCAACAGCGACAGTCCCTGGGTGGAAGGTTATGCAGCGCGTGACTTCAAACCGGGGCGATCCTATTTTATCATCACACGAAAAGAAGAGGTCGTTTTAAATGCCGGTCCCGGCACGACAGTTCGCACGATTTGTCCTGTCACCATCACACTTGATGAGGGGTGGAATTTCATCGCCACGCCTTTTGCCTTTCCTGTGCATAAATCATCACTGGACCTGGTCAATTCCACCTCAAATCTGACGCTCCGTTCCTATGCTGCAGGTTGGGATATTACCGATGTACTACAACCCTGGCATGGATACGCACTTTACGTTACTGCGGAAAATGCCGGCGAGCCGATCTATCTGGTTTTTGAGCCAAAGGCCACCGAGAGTCACGCACAAAAAGCAACAAAAATAGCATCGCAATACAGAGACGGAGAATGGGCATTAAAAATCTCTGCGAAATCCGGAACATACCAGGATAAACACAATTGGGCCGGCTTGTTGCTTAATGCTGCGAATCAACTGGATGATTTTGATATGGCTGAGCCACCGGCTATTGGAAATTATGTATCCTTATCCTTTCCCCACACGGAATGGCACCAGCCGGTTTCCAACTTTTCAGCCGACATGCGCGTCGCGAACCAGGCCGATCAAGTTTGGGATCTGGCACTGGAATCCACAATTCCCGGTGAAGCAATCGAGCTCCTGTTTGAATTTGAAGGTGTTTTGCCCAGTGAGCAGAATCTCTACCTTGTAGATGAAAAAGCCGGTTTGCGATTAAATTTACAAAGTAACGAGCGCTACAACATTCCGGCTATGGAAGATGGTTTGCAAAGAATGCTGAAAATCGTCAGCGGCTCCGACGCATTTATTCTTGAAAACACAGCAGATCTGGCCGAATTACCACAAGAATTTCAGTTGGCACAAAATTACCCGAATCCGTTTAACCCGGAAACGACTATATCTTTCAGCATGCCTCAAAGCGGAAATGTGCAGATTATTGTTTTCGATCAGCTGGGCCGCCAGGTTCGTACACTGGTAAATGGTGAGAAATCAGCAGGCTATCACAACCTGACCTGGAATGGAATGAATGACACCGGCCAGCGTTTGACTTCCGGATTGTATTTCCTGCAAATGCGTTCCGGCGTATTTTTGCAAACACGCAAAATGGTTATTTTGAAGTAATCAACACTCAATATCCAACACCCAATTCCAATATTCAATACACATTGTTGGATATTGGAATTGGGTGTTGGATATTGTTTATTGATTTTCAGAATGCCGTAGCCGAATTCCCTACCGATTAAATTTCTTCAACACCACTTTTACTGAATCGAGGCTACCATCATTTGGCGCTGGAACAATACCCAGAATTTTGCAAACAAGTTCATAGATGTGGATATTCAAAAAAGGGGAAACGCGCGAACCTTGCCTGAATGCGGGCCCAAAAGCGATGAAAATCCCATGCATACGTTCATCCGAATTGTCGTAACCGTGTGCGCCACCAATTTTTTTGTACTGTCTGCGTCTCTCTGCTTCTTTCCTGGTCATCACTTCCCAGCCGGTATCGGCAATGAGGACGAGCGGGTGTATTCGATTGTTCTTTTTAAAATGGAAACGACCGGGCAGGTGCTCTTTTTTGAAGACTTTTAGATGGGGATGTGCGTTATGCAATTGGTTGTACAATTTATCTGTCTTGCCGGCCTTTGGCAAGACAATGCTTGTCGTATACCAGTCGGCATAAACCACATCCGACAAATCGATATAATCATCAACTTCGATAATTCTGTCGGAACGCGTTTCCGCCATTCCATGATCGCTGAGAATGATCGTATTCACATTATCATCTATCCGGCCCAATCCATCAACCAGATATCCGATTAAACTGTCCATCCGACTTACCGCATGCACAATTTCCGGTGATTCCGGGCCATACGTATGACCGATATGATCGATAAAACTGAAATAGAGCGTGATAAATTGTGGCCGCTGGCTTGTGGGATAATCGAGCCATGAAAGGACCGTATCAATGCGTGTACGTCCGGGTATTTTCGAATCGTAGTCCTTATAAATCGTTGGCCGCACGCCGGAGATGGCTGTTTCTGATCCCACCCAGAAAAAACTCGCCGAACGTAATCCATGTTTGCCGGCCGTAATCCACAATGGCTCACCATCCCACCAGTGCGATTTGGTCATCATCTCTGTACGTTTGATTGAAAAGGAATCCTGTTTTACAGGATCGTACATGTAGTTAGAGACGATGCCGTGGTTTTCCGGATAAAGTCCTGTAATAATCGAATAATGGTTAGGAAATGTGAGCGTAGGAAAAACCGGAATCAAACGTTCTGCTTTGACACCTTTTCTCGCCAGTTTATCAAAATTTGGCGTCGGGCACTTCTCAAAATAGTCCCAGCGAAATCCATCGATTGACACAAGGAGCACGGTTTGGTTTGAATTGGTTTGCGTCGTCTTTTCGCGGGAGCAGGCGATAAAAAGCATGAGAAGGCAAACGAAGAAAACTTTCGATTTTCTATATTTTTTTGCAATCATTTGTTCAACCTGACCCCTTCTTCCGTAATCCAGGCCGTTATATTTGCAGCGGGTGTGACATCAAAATAATAGTTCAGGACATGCAGATTTTCCTGCTCAGACAAGCCCAACTCTGAAGCCGCCATATTTTCCAAAACAAGATTTTTTTCATTTTCCTGCGATTGTTTGAATTGCTCAAACGCAACATAAAAGGGAACACCGGCCGAACGGGCCGCCAATGCCAGCAGGCTTGTCCCGGCCTTGTTGACGACATCTCCATTTTTTAAAACGGTGTCGGCACCGACGACAACAAAATCGATATTCGCCATGCTTAAGCCAATTTGGCTTTCGGTTATGACCGTCGTCTCGATGCCCATTTTTGCCGTTGTTTCTGCGAGTCGCGTCCCTTCGCAAAGTGGCCGACTTTCCGGGATAACAATGCGAATCCCCGACTTTTTTAACTGTTTGAATAAGGCTAAAATCGTCGAGCTAAAACTGTATGTCATAATCCGGCTATCCGGTTTTATCAAATCTTTTGCGTTCGTTGCGGCGTCGGTTACAGCACGCCGGGAGTGATCAATCAAATTTTCTGCCGTTCGCATGGCTTCCAGGCGAAATTCCTGCAGCGTGAAAGTTGGCAGGGATTGCAAATTTTTGAGCCAGGTTTGCAACAAATTCCGAATAGGGGACATGCTGGGCCGCGCAGCCTGCAAAGCATGAACAAATTCCTCAATTTCGCGCTTCATGTCCCCAACGCCATCTGCTTGAATTTTCCAGATTATATCCGTGACAATCTCCAGACAGCGGCGCGCTAATTCGCTGGCGCCACTTTCACGATTCCTGATTATTTCCTGAATATATTGTTCCCTGATATCCATAATTCCACTTCAAATTTTTTAATTTGCAACTCACTTTATTTTTTATTAAGAATTGAGCCCCCAGCCAATGCGATATAAATTGTCCGTAAGATAGGAGTTATTTATGCAGATTTCCAGAACATTTAAGATAATTTATCTTCACTTTTTTATCATTCTTTTTTTCTACGCCTGCAGTTCAAGCAGCGTTATGGTACCGGTGACGCGGCCGGCGGAAATCAATCTGAAAAATTTTGATAAAATTGCAATCGGAGAATTGCAGGGCAAAGGCAGCCGGCAATTGACGGACGAATTAACCATCGCACTTTTCGAATCCAATCGATTTGAGGTACTCGATCGGCAACATATGGATAAAATTCTTGCAGAACACGCCCTCACACTCTCGGGATTCGTCGATAAATCCTCTGCTGCTGAAGTAGGAGAGTTAGTCGGTGCAGCAGCGCTCATCTTTGGCAATGTATCTGAATACGATTACAAAGAAGATCTGTCTCACGAAGATGTTGTGAATAAAAAATCGGGGAAAACGACTGTCAAGTGGCAACGCACCGGAACGGCCACGGTGATTGCCACACTTCGGGTTGTTGATCTGCAAACCGGAAAAATTATCGCCATTTCAAAGCTCGACAAAACGAGTTCGACGGCCCTTCGCAGAGACAACAAACGGCCGGGAGAAATTAACCGTAAAGTCCTGTTCAACCAATGCCGCAATCACATCGTAAAAAGCTTCATGCAAAAAATCGCCCCTTACACCGAAAATGTCGCAGTCCCCTTCGCAACAGATGATAAAATGCCGGAACTGGAGCAGGGTTATAACCTGGCGAAAATGGGCAATTGGGATGCTGCAATTTCGAAATTTGAATTTGCAATACAAAAATATAAAAACGGCCGCAATGAAGTCGATAAAGCATATTCCAACCTTGGCCTGGGCAACATGTA
>QQUM01000639.1 GCA_008501545.1 Calditrichota bacterium | reverse complement strand
ACGTGCTGCACAACTGGGCCAAACGATCGGTGAGGGTATTGTCGAAGGTTTGTTGGTCTGTAAGAAATCAGAGGCAAACACCATCGAAGTCGGTGCAGGTACGGCGATAAACCAGCTCGGCCAGCTTTTGCAATTGGACGCACCGGTCACCCTGAGAATGATTAAACCCGAAGAAGAGACAGCGGATGAAAACGCCGGTTTGTTTAAACCTTGCGATGAAACCGGACAAACACTCTATTTTGTTAATCCGGGATTTTACATTTTGACCATTCGTCCTGCATCGGGCTACGAAGGCTGTATTCCGTATTTTGAGGATACAGCCTTTGGCGTGCGCCATGTCAGTTGCCTGACAAAATATGTGACAGAAGGCCTGACCTTCCGCCTGGTGAAGCTTGTAACTCCTGTTCCGGGTACGGAAGCACAGAAGCGCAATATCGTCGCTCACATGTGCTTTGGCACAGCAGACTGGGCTGATTTTGGCGCGGATTTGTGGGCGGAGAGTGGCACTGATCAAAAGCCTTTCGCGCAACTTGGTTTGAATGATCTGCAACTCGATCCTTCTCTCGAAACCTGTGAAGTTCCGGTCGCACTCATGCGCTGGCAATCGGGTTCCATCGAGTTTATCGATAATTGGGCAGTGCGTTCAGCATGTGATCGAGCACAAGAAAATGTGCAAATTCCCTTGCCCTTTGCAGGCCAAAAGCCATCGCATAGCAATGTTATTTTCCAGCAATTTCATGCACATCTTGCAGCATTGAAAGATACACTCAGCATCTCAGAATTTCATGCGATTGTGGGGATACATTATTTCAAATATCTACCAGCCGCGGGTCTGCTGCCCGTCGGCGACACGGGTGTCGATCCTGAAACATTTTTCGGTGAACGTACCCATGGCTTCCCGCAGATTATCCCGCGGCAGCAATGGCGTTCAATACTAAATGCGAGCGTTGATGAGGACCCTGTCGTTTTATCCGAAATCCACTCCCAACCACAACCAAAAGACACAATCCACATTTTTTACTTGCAAGAATTACTCGACGCTCCTGAATCCCCCTTTGTTTTGTTCGCAACCGATTCCTTAGTACAACGATTTCATTTGCCTGTACACATTTATAAAGAGGACGATCAAACTCACTATGATTCTGATGATTTGGAGGGAATTTTCCAAAAAACTGCTGAAGCGTATCGTACAATGCTGCACGCCTTTGCAACCTTCACACAATCACCACCACAACCTGAATCTGTTCCGGCGGGCACCTTTTCTGTTGCAGAAGCACCATCCGCTGTTCGACTTGCATCGAACCAGTTTGCAAGAATGACAAATATGGTCTACTTCAACATGGTTAATTGGTACCCTGTTTATAACCAGGATGACTTGCTGGCCCGTCTTTTTGTGCGCTACTACGCCGGAATCAGTGCGATCGAACAAATTCTTGCTCAGGCTCTGAAATTCAATCAGGAAGCCGATGCAGAAGTTCTCAATCAATCTACCGCGGTTACAGCATTTGCAGCTTTAAGTAAAACTCAGCACCATTTTGCACAGACCTGGGATGCGCTTTTGGGTTCTGATATCTCGGATCATAACAGCACCAACATCAGTGCGCTTATTTTTGAAATTTACCATAAAATCCCGGGACATCGTGATGCGCCATTGCTGCAATGCCTGCAAAATGAAGTAGAAAATGCAGATCTTTTTAAATTGGACAAAATCCAGGAAGAAATCAATAGCGCTATCGGAACTTATTTCCCGGTGCTGCCGATTGGGACACTGCATGTTAAATTCGTAACAGCTTCACCAACAACCATCCCCGGTACGGGGCATGTGGATTTTGATTTTCAGGTAAGTGTTAACGCCCAGGTGGATGAAACTTATATACTCACCGCACAAATTTGGCCGGTTGATCAACAGGGTGGATGGAATCCGCACATGAGGTGGCTGATCGATAGCAAGCCTGTTAACGATGCATCTGTTCAGCTCAATAAAATTCAATCACAAGATGCCTCACTCAGGATTACCGACGCACCACCGCCAGGTCATTCACAAATCCATTTACGCTTCATTTGTGAAAGCCAGAAAAATCCCTCGCAACTTTATGGCTTTTCCACCTTGATTAAATTGGATGCGGCAGGTCCGATTGTTCTGCCGGATCCGGCAATCACCCTATACTTCCGTTCTGTTGCCGGCTACACACAGATTGATGAGAAGAAATACGTTCGAATTATTCCCAACATAGATGATGGCACGATGCGTGATGATGGTGGTGGGTCGCTCACTTTTATCGTCATTTTCAGCCAGCCAGGCGAATACGTCGTCACTCCTGAAATTCAATGCATCCGGGATAACGCCTGGACACCGGAGCAGACACTCTTCACGCCGGACAACAGTGAAGTGTCGCAATTCTTTATCGCAGCGGAAGATATTGGCCAACCACATTTTATTCGCATCAAAATGGATGTAATTGATGATGCGCCAGATGCGCTGCTCAAATTAACTGTGACCAACAGCGAAGCTGGTGACCAAAAAACGTCGTTAATTCTGCCCATGCAAGTCTGGTAACAATATTTTAAACAATCGATATTTGCTATGCACCAAACCACAATTAACACCTGCCGCATCATCGCTTCACCGCGTGACAGCGAGCAACTGAAAAACTGGATCCGCCGTCAGGAAAGTCGCGTGCCAGGATTACCTCCGGCCGCGATTTTGCTGATCAAACACGCGCAGCTCGAAATGCAGATCGAGCAGAGTGATATGTTCACGCACAAGCATTTTCAACAGCGGATCACGGCGCAACTCGCCAGTGCCGTGCAGCCGCACCGTGGTTCTATTCCTGCACATGCAAAAGCTATTGTGTTTCGCAATTACAGTGAATTGCTCGCCTGTCTGGCCAGTGCGTTAGTCGGCCAACAACAGCAAACCTGGTGGTATCGAACATTACTGCAAAAGGGGCACGAACCAGGCATGGAAAACCTGGCCACAAAATGGTTACAACATCCCCAGGCCGTGCCCGCAGCGATGTGCCATTTGGCCGATTGGGGGAAATTATCCGCGCTGGTGCAGATGTTATCCCGGCAGGTGTCGCAAAAGGTACTCTACACAATGCTCGAGCACTTCCGTGCAACACGCTTTTTACAGGCGATCGATTGGCAAGCAGCTTATGAAACGACAGAAACAGGGGCGCAACCTGAGCAATTGTACATGGCACTACAGTACTTTTGGCAGCCTTTGCTGAAAAATTATACGCTTGACAGGCGATGGAGTATGTGGCAAACCTGGTGTGCAACTGTCGGAATTATTCTGGCACATGAGCCAGTACGTGTGCAAACACAAGTTTTTGCGCAGGCTTTTCAACGCCATCAACAGCGTGTTATACAAATTCTCGCTAATCCACAGAATGAGCTAATTGAGGAAAGCACTTCAATTTCGAATTCAAAGGAGCCATCACAATGGCAAGCAGTAAATAACGGGAAACCGCGAGTACGGACGGTCGAACACGCTGCGAGGAACGGTATAGCTACTGATACAAGACACGGTGCATCGTCCATTTTACCGATAGAGCAGCATCGGCATGCGCAACAAAATATCCCAATGGACCATGGTTCTTCTATACTCCTGGAACAGGCTCTCAATGCTAAACCGTTGGACACGTCAGTGCAACAAGACGATTCCCAAAAGAACGGTAAAGTTGCCTTCATCGATACACGAGAAAATCAGGCATATGACCTGCACATCGAAACGCAGATCGGTGGCGTGTTTTTCTTGCTCCCAATACTGCGCCGGCTTAACGTGTTCGTTACGGAAGATCCACCATTCAAATGTCTCTTCTCTTTGGCGCCCTGGGAGCGACTTGCGGTTATAGCACAGGCAGTGTTGCTTGAACCATTTTATGAGTTTTCCCGCGATCCACTATGGCGGGTTTTCGCACTACTCGACGGATATGATCCCGAACGGGAAGCCGGTATAGATTTTCATGGCAGTGCACCCTATCACCTGCCTGAGTCGTGGTTGGCTGGAGTAGATGACGCAAAATGTTTTGTCGCAGTAGCAGGCGATACGCTGCACGACTGGCAGCGATTCATGCGTGATCATCTCAACGACATTTTAAAACGTCAATTGGCCGGAAATTGGGATGAGTGCAGCGCACTGGTTCACCATGTTTTCGTGCAGCCAGCACAAATTTTTATCAGTGGTCCGCACGTCGATTGCGTTTTCCCCATTGATGCATCGGACATCAGCATTCGCAAAGCCGGGCTGGATTGCAATCCCGGCTGGATTTCCGAACTTGGCAAAGTAATCACTTTTTATTATCGTTAAAACCACATGAGGTTTTTCCATGGCAAAAACATCCTCGCACATAAAAAAGAAATCTGAATATGACGCCTTTCCTTCAGCCGCGGCTCATTTCAATGTCTGCCTCGATTCGGCAATACTGTACTTGACTTTCCATCTGCAAGCGCGAGTCTTTACCAATGGTGATGCACAAAAAATCCTGCAACATTATCCTTTTCTCCAGCGCCATTTTCATAACGTACTGACACAATATCCTGAAGATATCCACTGGCATGAAGTCCTCAGACGCCATACCGAGGAGATTGATAAGCGTCGTAAATACACCAGGCTATTTCTCCCTCTCGCTGCATTGCAGGAAGTCACTCAACTTGGTGATGCTGAAATCCAT
>QQUM01000816.1 GCA_008501545.1 Calditrichota bacterium | reverse complement strand
TTGCCGGTTCCCTCTGAATAGATGGCGCCGTAGGCTTCCATGATGTCGATTTCCTGCGTATCGTCCGGGCTTAACAACCAGACATCGGAAGCAAGCACAGAATTGGCAATTTTAGCCCGCGCTTCGCTATAAACCGGATAGACAACCCGCTCTTTCGAGGTGATAATTCCGGTGTGCACTTTATTTGTGTTCGGCACCCTGCTGACGATGAGTTGCAGCATGCCATCAGCGACCAACGAATGCGCTCTGTCCCAAATGGTCAGCCCGGGGCCTGTCCAGTTATTGTGGTAGGTATCCACCCAGCGTTCGGAAAATTTTGTGCCTTTGTTATCAGCGGGCGCGTTGTAATTAAAATCGTCCGACTGGTCCTGCAATTCCCACATCATGCCATCGCCCGGATCGGCAGGAACAGGGATGCCGTCCCAATCCTGACCCAATGCTATTTGGCCTGCGCTGGCCAGAATTGCTATTACAATTATTCGAATTATCCGGTAACTTTGTAATGAGATCATTTTTTATTCCTTTCTCTTTTAGAACACAGATTTAGCGGATCAAACGGATCGGGACGGATTTTTTTAATACTAATCTGTTCTAATCCGTCAAATCCGTTTCATCCGTGTTCTAGTTTCTTTCATTATTTAAATTGAAACTCAATAAAGCGCTATTTTTTTCTTCAACTTAAATCCGTCTTCTTCAATAAAAATAAAATAAACGCCTTTGGCCAAATTCTGGAGATTTAGCTCATGCCTATTCCCCCAGACGCTTTGCGTCAACACTTTCTCGCCCAACACATTGTACACTTTGAGTTTGGCATGGATCAGCTTCTGTGGAAAGACAATGGTCACTTTGCCGGAACTCGGGTTGGGATAAGTCCACAATTCCCGCTTGTCTTCTGCCTCTGAAACACCCAATGATATGTCCCCGGAAAAAACCTGTATGGTCACGCTACTGATGTAGCCGCCATCATCGGGAAATTCGATGGAAACAGTGTTGTTCGCTTGCAATAAACTGTCGGGAACTGCAATTTCAATAAGCCCAAAAAACTGATCCCGCAATTCATGATTGTCGCCGCGGCGGTTGTCTGGCACAGTCAATTCGGCGCCATTGAACAAAACCACAGGCTGCTTAGATTTATCATGATCACGCCCGATACCTATTCGCAAAACGCCGTTGTTCACATGGGAAAGCGCCACATTGTCGATTTCAAAAACTTCAGCGGTTGCAGCTTGAATTGGTTTGAAATAAGTTTTTGCATAATATTTCACTTCTTCCATTGTCTTATCGATGGTTACATCTTCCGCAAAAGTGTATTGCAAAATAGCCGTCGCCTCGGAGGCCAAAGTGAACGTATCACCCGCATCCGGCGTCAGATTTTGCACATCCAGAATGGGAGCCGCCCCCTGTAAATACAGGTGTTTTGCTTCGATGAATTGAACGGTATTGCCGGAATCGTCGAACAAATTCAGGGAAACGGTTTCAGCGTTATAGTTGAGATTGTTGAGAATAACATACGCTATGTTGCCCTGCACGTAGGCGTCCACCATGATATCCAAATTGTCGGAGCGGGTGTCGATCCGCATGCCGTTGACATCAGCCCATAATTCATAAAACTTGATCAGTTCCGAAAACACCCAATTATCGCCGGTCTCACCCGAGGCTTCAAAAGCCTGCCGCAGCAAACGCCAGGTGTAGGGCACATTGGTGCGGCCCCATTCGGCTTTAATAACGATAAATGGCATCGTTTTCCAGATAAGGTGAGGCCTTTGCATAAACGACATCATCAATGGACTGATCGCCTTCAGCGTCTGCCAGTCACGGTAGGGCGTCCAGGTTTTCCACTCGATGGAATGATCACGGCCGCCGTATTCGGATATGATAAACGGAATGATTTTACCAAATTTGCGGTAGCTGTACTGTTCCATCATGTCGAACGTGGCTTCGACACGACTGCCTTTGTAATTGATGGGTCCGTCAAAAGATGTTCCGTTGTTGAAGTGATGCTTGTTGAAATCGTAGATATGGATGGAAATGAAATCCATTTTTTCACCGGACATGTCATAAAACAGTTTGATTCTGTCTGTCCAACCGCTGAAATTGTCTTCTTCGAGATGAGGAAACGCCGCCGTGTAACCGCCGATTTTGACATCCGTATTATGGCGCCTGATGGCGTCGGCCACATCGTTGTGATGCTGGAAGACTTCGGCCGGTCCACCTAAAATAGTATCGACGCCGTCATCAATTAAGCCGTACAATGGTTCGTTAATCACTTCCAGAAATCTGGGGCGTCTCGCGCCCGAAGTAACAGGTTGCCCGTCATTCCGATAAAAATCGTTCAGATATCGGCCCATAAAATCACCAATGGCGTCGGAACTGCCGACAACAAACCCGGCATTTGGGTCCCAATAAGGCGTTGTCAGGTGCCCCGGCCAGTGCGGTCGCTCCTGCCCGCCGACCATCACGTCATCTTTGTGGTCATATTTGTGTCGCGATGCACGGTTTTCTCCCCAGGAGGTATTGCGATTGTAGGCGCCCTGATTCTCAATTGACCAGGTGTCGGCGGAAGGCAGCGCGTAGCCGGGCTTGGACGGATCTTCTTGCATGATGCCGAGAAACCATCCCATGCTGCCGTTGTCCCGCCCGAACCAGGCGTCGCAATCTTCCATCAAATAGGCAAGTTTGTCTTCTTCCCCGTTCCAGTCATTGTCTTTTAAATTGGAATGCACCGTGATAAATTTTTCTCGATCAAACTCGGAGATATCACCGACCACATGTTTTCTGTTTAGATGGATATCCACATTTATATTTTGGGCGAATACAGAAACGGGTATAAAGAATATCATTAAAGCAAAAGTAATATTTCGACACACAGGTTTCATCGTTTCTTTCCTCCATATAAAAACAAGTATTGCTTATCACAATACTATGAAGCCATTTAATTTAACGCAAAGGCGCAGGGACGCAGAGACCCGCAGAGTTTTATCCTGCATTATTTTTTCGCCACCAAGGCACGAAGACACAAAGTTTAAAAAAACAATGGGGAATGCAGTAATTCAGATAAATAAAAAAGCAAAACTAAGTTTGAAATTCAAAAATTACTTAACCAGTTGTTTCTTCGTGTCTTGGTGGCTTTGTGGCAAAAATTTATGAATAATCAAGGTTATAATGCATTTCTCTGCGAAACTCAGCGTCACAGCGACTCTGCGTTTTATTTAGATGATGCTTAATCACACTTATCAAAAACTAACTTGATCTAAATTTGATATTTAGGACAAATGTGTTTCTACCACTCAATCTCCTGCATATCTCTGAAAAACCTGCCGCTCTCTTTCAACGCAGGTTTTGTCGCCAACCAGATAATTGTCTTCACGCCATCTTCAACGTTTAATTCCGCGTGCTTGCCGCCCATATCGGTTTTTACCCAGCCCGGACACACTGAATTGAATTTTATTTTGGTGTGCTCCAATTCTTTTGAAAAGACACTGGTGACTACATTCAAACCCGCTTTGGATATGCGATAACCAATGCTGCCTGTGCCCATGCTTTTAAATTGTCCCATAGAACTGGAGACATTGATAATTCGTGCATCTTCAGATTTTGATAAAAGAGGCATCAGGGTGTTGGTTAATTGCATTGTTCGAACAGTATTGATGGTTATTGTTTGCAAAACATCATCATAATCGGGATTCAAAGCGCTGGCGCCCACCAACTCATCCGGTGAAAATTCCAGATCAATTCCTGCGTTATTAACAAGGATATCCAACCGGTCATGCGCATTTTCTAATTCTTCTTTTGCCATTTTGAATGTTGCGGGATTCTCTAAATCTATTTTATAGAATTCTATCTGCTTGCCATCGTCGTTTAATTTCTCTGCCGCTATCTTTCCTTTTTCTTCATTGCGACTTGTCAGAATTACATGCATGCCGTTTTGAAGAAGTTGTTTGCAAACTTCAAAACCAATGCCTCTATTTGCGCCGGTAACCAGCGCTAATTTTTTATTCATTTCTTTCCCATCTGCCTGTTTAGTCCGATTTCAAAGTCCAAATCACTTCATCAACATGCACATTCCGGGGCGAAACAACTTTAATCGTATTCTTCACCTTCGCCAATTCCACATTTCCAAAAGTAATAATGTGAATGTCCGATTTCTGTTTTTTCTCGCCAATCTTTTTACCGTTCACAAACAAGGCCACTTTGGGCAGATTGGTGTAAACTTTCACCTCGGCATTTTCATCTGATCGAACATTGTTGCGTCTCCCGGCGATGTACAACACCGGTTCATCCGACCAGTTGGCTTTATAAAAATAGAAAGCATCCTTTTCAATTTCCCGGCCAAAAGTAACCAGGCCTTTGTGATTTAAGTTGGGGATGCCACCACGGTTCCAGCCAGCCACGGAGAAATCAAACATATTCCACACAAACGACGCCCAGACAAAGGGTCGGTCTTTGATAATTTTCCAGGTCAACTCATGATATTTACTTTGTTCCGGTTCGGGGAAATAATTGCCCACAGGTTTTTCAAGTTTGGCAACATCCTGCTGAAAAATATTGCCGCCGATGCCGTATTCGCTGATGCCCAGTTCAATTTCGGGATATTTTTTGTGAGTTTCGTCAAGCCAGGTTGCCATGTCTTCGTATTCGCCGTAATACCAGCCGAAATATTTAGTCCAGGCCTGCAGGTCGGAGA
>QQUM01000370.1 GCA_008501545.1 Calditrichota bacterium | reverse complement strand
AAATAATCTTTGCCCGAATGACGAACCGATGGTCAAGGCGATGAGATCTGGACCGAGTTAAAAGCTCTTGATAATCGGAATCCGATAATTTAATTTTTTTTGCAATTCTTGCCACGAATACATCCTTCCTTTGAGTGGCAAGAATATACTTATTGTTTCGTTAACTTGCAAATCAAAACACTAGAATGCGTGGTATTCTGTTTAGATGCCCCAATAATTATATTCGTGATCCACTTAATCGAAAATTCGTACAAAAGCTTTTTTTATGTGTGAAAATGCTGGAAGGTGAGCCGGAAAGTTATTCGGTTACATTTTCATTAATTTGTACTCTGGTACTCAACACGTTTGTTTTTAGAATCCAAATTGTTTTGCTTTAACACTTTGCGCAATTGAAAATACCCAATTCGCACATTTCCATATTTCGAACTGTTTAGCATTTTTTTCAATTTTAAAGTACCGGCCATTGGATTTTCAGTCGCAGCTCGAATTACATAATCAGTGGAGGAGAGAGCATTCGTCTTCGTGTTCTGATAATGCGCTTGGTCCGCTTGTAAGTCTTTATTCCCTTTTGCCATAGTAGCAGTAGATGCTTCTGTGTGACTTTCGGAAGAATCTTTGTATGCGGCCGGTCGGGCTGATTCCCCGCCATCTTCAAAGTCGTTAATCGCCTCTTCCAGTGTATCAAAAGATTTAATGATATAATGAAATTCGAGGAGTTCAAAAACTTCAAAAACATCCGGGATCATGCGGATTAATTTTAAATCACCGCCTTTTTCACGGATCCCTTTTATTTCACTTATAAAGATACCCCAACCAGCACTACTGATATAATCAACGTTGCCTAAATCGATAATAATTTTGTAGGTATTGGCTTTAATTAAGGTGTTGAGTGAGTGCTCTAATTCAGCAGAGGTAGTCGTATCAATATAACCACCAACCTTTATTACTGCGATATTCCTATTCGCGCCCGTACGTTCAACCGACACCTGAATACCTTCCATGGTTGTCTCCTAAAGATATTTTTCGCAAATTACACATTAAGCAATATACAATAGATGTTATCTAATGTCAATAAAAACGAAAGATTTAACTATTTCTGTCCTATTAAATCAAGCGCCTCATCGATCTTTATTTTTATATCTGCTCTTGAAGGATCATGCTTGAGTATTTTTTTCCATTGATCAACAGCTTTCGAGTATTCGCCCTGGTTTGCAAAAATAACACCAATATTTTCCCGAGCAGTCGCATCTGTACTATCAAGCTTTATGACACTGAGGTAGGCTTCAATCGCAGATTCATACTGACCCGTTCTAAAAAAGGCATTCCCAAGAATACTATGCGCTTCTTTGAAGTTAGGATATTTATTTACAGCATCGTTAAATTTAACAATAGCTTGTTCAAATTCTTTGCTTTTATAATAACGCAAACCTTCTATTAATAATCCTTCTTTTTCCTTCAGTTGTTTTCGGTTTTCTTCAGATGATGATTTTTTATTCTGATTAGTAGTACTTGTTGCTTTCTTGCGCTTTTTAACAAATACATCTTGTGGATCGGAAAACATCGGTAACATGTCCGAATCATCAGGTTCAGCATCACTTGCAGCAGAAAAAAGTTCTATAAAAATACCCGTATCATCCTGATTTTCGTCTTCGCCATCTTCTGTGCCAAAATCTTCATTATCATCATTTCCAACCTCAACAAGTGCTGAACTACTATATTCTTCATCTTTATCATCACTTGTAATACCTGTACTCAACATCTCAAGTGTTTCGTCGTGGAATCCGGATTCATTTAAGGTATCATCACTTTCCTGCTGACCATTCTCAGAAGAATTATTCTGGGGTAGTACCGCATCTTCCTCTTTTTTGCTGATTTTTTTCTCTTTAGCAGCAGCACCATTAACATCCTCATCCACATCACGACTTACTTCATCTTCTTCCACAAATACGGATGATGAATTTTGTGAGAAACTACTGGATATTTCCTGTTCCAACAAATCATCGACAGCATCATAAGTTGGGGATTTACTCTCATCTTTTGTTTTTTCGTCATCACCATCTATGGCTTCTTCGCCTTCATCAGAGTTTTCCTGTTCTGGTGTTTTAGCGCCACCCTGTAAGATGTCAAGAAACGAAAGTGTATCTTGTTGTGTTGTGTCCTCTTTGTCCAATCCACTTTCTTCAATTTCCGACTCGCCAGTACCTGAAGTTGGCTGTTCTTTATCTTCGACCGGTACTTTTTCATCTTTTTTCGGTGTTTTGTCACCAGCCGGCTTGGAAAGCGAACTGATATCGAGTTCTTCTGTTTTTTCCTTGGTTGAAGAGTGCGTGATATCGACTTCGGATGTTTTTTCTAAATTTTCACCTGTGGATGTTTCTTTTGGTCCAGATTCTTCCTGTTCTCTTTCCGGCGGCTCATCTTTGTTGATGATGATACGTCCATCAAGCGTAAGCATTGGGGTGCCTGGTGGTTTTATTCGCTTTTTGTTCTTTGCACCACGAGCAATATACGCCTCACGTAGTTGCCTGGTGTTTAGTCGACTGCGAACAAGCTCATCATATATTTTCTTCTCAGAAATTTCAGTAAAATTGTATTTTTCCGTATTGAGTTCTTCACTAATTCTTTTGGCACCATACTCGGGATGGTTTTTTATTATGTCAAACATTTTCGTTTTGTCTTCAATGCTGAAATGTTTGGCTTCAAGAGAAACATCGTCGTCAAGTTCATACGACTCCACACCATGCTCATCAAATTGTCGTTTATATTTATTGTAATAAGCATATGTGGTAATACCAGCTTTTTCACAGGCTTCTCTAATGTTCCTCCCATCCTGAATCTCGGCATGGGCGATTTTGGCGCGGCGTAACTCTTCTTTTTCCGGATTTGATTCTTCTTTAATCGTTACGCAAGTAATATCATCATACTGGATATTGCCTTCTGTAAAAGTCTCGATATCCAGTCGCAGCTTATCAACAAAATCATCTGCTTCCAAATTTCCCTGTTCGCGGATAATCTGCAGGAGACGCTCTTCGCCAAACAGCTGCCGTTGGCCATTCATTGCCTCTGTAATACCGTCAGTGTAGAGCAAGATTATGTCATCTTCCACCATCTGAATGGTATCCGACTCAATAGACTGACGAAACAGGTCTTTTTCCGCCAGTTGAATACCGATTGGAAAACCTTTTGGATTTAGATAATAGGTTTTGTTCGTCGATGGGCGGTAAAGAATCAATGGATTATGACCGGCGCTTGCAAAGTTCAGACGACGGCGCTTCGTATCGATTATGACATAAAACACTGTAACGAACATTCCTTTCTTCATGTCCATCGAAACAAAGTCATTTACTTTTGACAGGACTTCGGCCGCATCGTGGATACCACGCGCTTCTGTACGCAACGCGGTTCGGATCATCGTCATCACCAAGGATCCAGGCACGCCTTTGCCTGAAACATCTGCAACCACAACACCCAGTGTATCATTATCAACCTGAACAAAATCATAGTAATCGCCACCAACTTCTTTCGCGGCTTTGTAATAGGAGGCGATTTCACAGCCCTCGAGTTTTGGAAACTCTGAAGGGAGCAAAGTCTGTTGAATTTCCTGGGCGACTTGCATTTCTTTCTGCAAGCGTTCTTGTTCCGCAAGATTCTTTTGTGACTCACGAAACTTGCTCGTCATTTCACTGAATGCCTGTGCAATTTCGCCAATTTCTGTCGATGCATCGATATCCATTTCATCATCAACTTCGCCATGGTCAATCGCACGAATCCAGGATGCAAGTTTGCGGAACGGATTTAACAAGATGTAGATAAGGACAAATATCCCAAGATAAGCCAAAACAAGAATAGACAATGTGAGGCGAAAATAAGCCCAGCGCAGCGTCCCGATTTCGCTGTCAATATTGTCTTTCTTCACGAGAACATGAATGTAACCATAACTTTCATCTGTTTTTGGATAACGAACAGGAATCTTGAAATCATACACTTCTGTTGGAATGGACTGATCGTTTTCGTCCTTAATTCCCATTTCATACTGTTGAACGCTATCCGAAACCTGGTCTACAACTTCCGGCAGCAGTGGATACTCTACCCCGTATTTTGCACCCTGTTTAAATACATCGACATGGCCGGAAATCAGGAATTCCCGGTTATCGACAACAAATAAATCGACAACCTGATTCTTCTTTTCCTCATATGTAGGGGCGATTGTTTGCGTAATTTCATCATAATATTCATTACGCAGGATATCTTTCCTTTTCGACTCATCCGCCAGCTCCATATATGTTTTCGCAGATGATTCGATGTTATATTTGGCTGTTTGACCAATGCTCCAATACCGGGAAAACGCTTCTTCCGTTTTATCCACACCAGCTTTATAATACAGGTATCCAAAGCTTCCTAAAACTGCTGCGGAAAAAATCAGAGCAATTCTCCAGAAATACTGTCCTTTGAGTGTATAGGGAATGCCCTGCGCCGTTTTCCGTTCTTCAACCTTTTTGACAGGCTTTTTGGTTTTATCCCGGTACTTGGTCATCCGCAGTTCATTACCCTCTTCCGTCCTGCGGTAATCAATTTCATCCATTAATTTGCGGATGATAAAGATTCCAAGACCACCCTTTTTGCCGATATCCACATACCGGTCAAGATCAGGGGCTTTTACTGTTCTTGGATCAAAATATTTACCCGTATCAATTAAGCTT
>QQUM01000106.1 GCA_008501545.1 Calditrichota bacterium | reverse complement strand
GGGCTTGCAACAACAGATTCTGTGGATGTCGATTTAAAGATTTATGCAAATGACAATAATCTGGTTTTTACAGCCAATGAGAAAATAAAGCCAATCGGTTTGCGCGATTCAGTCTTGATCGCCTGGTCTGGAAAAAATCGTCGCGGTGTCTATAAGGTTGTTGCAAATACAAATGCTCAAAACAGCATTGCTGAAGTGCGGACAGATAACAATTCCGCATCTCGCGAAATCTACTTTTATTCATCTTCCTTGACGATTGCAGAACCCCGATCGTTAACACAACTTTCAGAACCAGAGCCAACCCTGGTTGTCTATAATCCTGAATTGGCTGCTGGTGAAAATGCTTATTATGAATTTGAAATCGATACAAGCCAAGACTTTTCCAGCCCATTTTTAGTACGTTCGGGCAGCATTGATGAACAAGATATTCGCACCGGCTGGAAAGTTAGCCGAACACTTGGCGATGGACTGTACTTTTGGCGCTGTCGGCGAAACACAGTATCAAGTCAGAGTCCCTGGGAGAACGCAGCTTTTTGGATTAACAAAAACGAGGCGTCCTGGGCTTATCGACAGGAGAAGGCATTTTGGCCACAAAGTGGTGCAACATATAATACCCTGCAAGACGGCATTTCTCTGCCATATAACGCAGCCAAAACGCGTTTATTGCAAGTACGATCTTTGGGCGAATCGAATGGAAACGGGTATTGTGATCTCATTATTGATGGTACGAAAATAAACACAACCAATGATTTGCCAGGCCACAATTTAATGGCGATTGATCCCGTAACACAAAATATTATAGGTGTTCCATACAGTTTTAATACTTCCGTCTCGACGACTGCCGCTGATAGCATGGCAAACCTTCTGCAAAACTTGCCCGAACGCACGATTTTGGCCATCGGCATACACGATGATGGCAGTGTAGCCATGACCGGAAATGCACTGGATGCGTTGTCTGTTTTTGGCAGTACACAAGCATCGCAAGTGGGATTGTACGATTCCTGGAGCATGATTGGCACCAAAGGAGCCACAGCCGATTTTATAAAGGAACAGTTTGTTGCCAACAATCAGGGAACAGCAATTGTAAGTGATACCTTGCAGCAGTTTTTACAAAATGGTGAGATTTCATCCGGATTAATCGGCCCGGCACTTTCATGGGGGCATTTGCGTTTTACTCAAAATCTCGTTCGATTGATACCTGGGATTGACGCTATCCAGGATGTGCGTATCGTTGTTCAAGGCCAGAGAAAGGCTCAATCCGGGATGATGAATCTGAGTGAGTTTAGTGGAGGGGGAGAGTACGACTTATCCGGTATCTCAAGTGAGGAATATCCCTATTTACAGTTAAAGGCATATCTGTCAGACGATGATGGTTTGGATTCGCCGGTTCTACAAAATTGGTCTGTAAGTTATGAGCCGGCCGGGGATATTGCTTTGGATCCGAAATCGATTCAATTAAGTGGCGATTCACTCCTGGCAGGTGAATTATTAAACGTGTCTATGCACATCTACTCATTTGGAAAGTTTTTAGCAGATTCCGTTAATTTATCTTTATTGCAATTAAATTATGCAACCAATCCAGTATTCATATCATCAAAAACAATTAAAATCCCCAACGATGATCATACTGAAATACAATTCGATTTTCACTTGTCATCACAAGGGAACAACAGACTAAAGCTTGTTGCTGACGTCAATGATGAAATCCCCGAAAGTCATGAACAGAATAATGGCTATGAATTTGTTGTTTTTGCGAAACGTGATGATGCGCCACCGACACTTGACGTTCTGGTTGATGGGAATGAAGTGCTTGAGGACGATTATGTTGCCCTTAATCCACGCATCGTATGCAATGTGTTTGATGAAAGCCCGGGTGCAATTCAGGATACGAGTCATTTTATAATACAACTGGATGGGCAACGTGTTTATTTTAGTGACGTACAATCGGAACTAAGTTTCGCGTTAGTAGGGGATGGCATGCAGCGCGCGAAACTCGTCTATGAACCGGAATTATCTCCCGGAAAACACGTATTCGCTGTTCAGGTGACAGACGCATTTGGCTACAGGAACGAAGTTATTCAGCGTTTAAACGTCGCAGAAAATTTTGCAATCTACAATGTCTTGAATTACCCGAATCCTTTCAGAGCTGAGACCAATTTCACCTTTTACTTAACCCGGCAAGCGCAATCCGTCCATATAAAAATATTTACCATTTCAGGAAAATTAATACAGGTACTCGACCTATACACACCGGAAATTGGATTTAACCGAATCTATTGGGATGGTTTGGATCGGGACAATGATACGCTTGCAAATGGTATTTACCTTTACAAAGTCATTGCCAAACAAAGGGACAAGACTGCTGAATTTATTGGTAAAGTAGCGATTGCACGTTAATGCTGTTTTCTCCTGCGGCTGCATTTTCCTGTTGCGACTGTAGTCTAATCTTCTAATTTACCCCGGAATTTTCCTTCAAGAGGAATAATTCCTTTTGACTTCACGTTCAAGTAGCATCTTTACAGAATAAGCTCGATTTTTTATATTTTATCCCATAGAGCGTATGGAGAACTGTTAATGCAATTTCTTTTCGGTGGTTTACTATTACTTTATATTCTGGCATTAATTGGACTTGGATTGTTTGGTATCCATAAATATGTCTTGATTTTGCGACACATAAAGTACAGTAAAAATCCCATGGAAATCCCGAATAAACCCGAAGCCTGGCCAGCTGTTCTGGTGCAGTTGCCGGTTTATAATGAAAAATATGTTTTAAAAAGGCTTATCAAGTCAGTTGTTCGTCAAGACTACCCAAAGGAGAAATTACACATTCAGGTGCTCGATGATTCAACGGATGACACAAAACTACTTGCCCGGCGTCTTGTTCGAGTTCTGCGTCGAAAAGGCGTGCGAATAGAACATGTTGTGCGCAGGAATCGAATTGGTTTCAAAGCTGGTGCACTGGATTATGGCCTGAAAAAGTCGGATGAACAATTTATTGCGATTTTTGATGCAGATTTTGTCCCCCAGCCGGATTTTCTAAAGAAAACGTTGCCCTATATCATAACAAAAAATGAAATCGGTATGGTCCAGGCACGGTGGGGACACTTAAACGTCAACTATTCGTTGCTTACTAAATTGCAATCCTGTTTTCTAGATGCACATTTTTTAATTGAGCATTTTACACGGTTTCGCAGTGGGAAATTTTTTAATTTTAATGGGACAGCCGGCGTGTGGCGCCGGCAAGCGATAAATGACGCCGGAGGCTGGCAGCATGACACCCTGACGGAAGATCTCGACTTAAGCTACCGTTCCCAATTAGCCGGTTGGAAGTTTATGTTTCTCCCTGATGTCGTCGCACCGGCTGAGTTACCAGTGGACATGAACAGCTATAAAAGTCAACAACACCGCTGGGCAAAAGGTTCTGTGCAGACAGCAATTAAATTGCTACCCATACTGCTTAAATCGGGTTTACCGCTGAGTGTCCGGCTTGAAGCTTTTTTGCATTTGACCAGTAATTTTTCCTACTTGTTAATGGCAATACCAGCTTTTTTATTAATTCCCATGCTGAATATGCAAATGATGTTTTCCATAAAATGGACGATAATACCTTATCTCATCATGTTCTTTGCAGCGACATTGTCGGTCATGATTTATTACGGTTATACAATCAAATTGCAATATAAAAAGTTGTGGCCACATCTTCTGTATATCCCTGCTCTGATGGGGTTGGGGATTGGGCTCTCGGTGAATAATGGAAAAGCTGTGCTTGAAGCACTTGCCGGGATTCAAACAGATTTTTTGCGTACACCAAAATTTAACATCGAATCACGTACAGATAGCTGGAGAAGAAAAAAATATCAATCGCGTGTTTCAAGAATACATATAATCGAACTATTGATGGCTTTGTACTTTTCTGCTGGAATGAGTTATTTCTTATACAATGAATTTTATTCGTCGATACCCTTTTTTGTATTGTTTCAGTTTGGCTATTATTATATTGCATTTTCAAGTTTTGGTCAAAGGCTGCGATCGCAACACAACAAACACTGAATTAAGTTGTTTTTTTTATATGAAGGCATTATTATTAACGATTCACTTGATTTAACAACATAGGAGTTTCAATATGGCTTTAGAGATAACAGATAATAATTTCGAACAGGAAGTTCTGAAATCTGATAAACCTGTTCTCGTAGATTTTTGGGCAGAATGGTGTGGCCCGTGTAAAATGATCGGACCAATTATTGAAGAACTTGCTGGCGAATACAGCGATTCGATCAAAATTGGTAAATTGAACGTTGATGAACATGGAGCAATTGCAGGAAATTATGGCATTCGCAGTATTCCGACATTATTAATTTTTAAAGATGGTGAAATTGCGGATACAATAATTGGTGCTGTTCCAAAAGCTGAATTAAAGCGCCATCTCGACAACTTTGCTGCCTAGAATTTTTGAAATGTCGAACGAGGGAAGTGTTTTTACATGCTTCCCTTTTTTTATGGAGAAACGCATGCGAACACTTGAAGATTATTTGGAGAATTTGGAAAAGGAAACAAAGGTTACCGTTTTCAAATCATCTGGTCCTGGCGGACAGCATAAAAACAAGACCGAAACAGCTGTTCGATTGCAACATCTGCCAACTGGACTAACAGCGACAGCAGTGGAAAGCCGGTCCCAAATGCAACACCGAAAGGTTGCACGGGAAA
>QQUM01000426.1 GCA_008501545.1 Calditrichota bacterium | reverse complement strand
TGTGCCGGAAATGGATGGATACGTGCAGTCGGAAAGCAAACCGTGCAGTGCGTGGCCGAACTCGTGGAACAAGGTCGCGGCTTCATCCAGACTGAGCAGACTCGGTGTGTCGGCTGTGGGTTTGGTAAAATTCCCGACGTTGGTAATAATCGGTAAAATGCGCTCACCACCGATATTGCTTTGGGCACGGTATTCGTTCATCCAGGCGCCACCGCGTTTGCTGCTGCGGTAAAACCAGTCTGAAAGATAAACGCCCATCATCTCACCTTTTTCATTCGTGACGACATACGTTTTTACTTCAGGGTGGTATTTTGGAATGTCATTTTTTTCCTCAAATGAAATCCCATAGAGCTTATTCGCCAGGATGAAGGTGCCGTTAATGACATTTTCGATTTGCAGGTAATTGCGGATTTCATCCTCATCAAGCTGATATTTCTGCTGGCGGATATTTTCAGCATAGTACCACCAGTCCCAGGATGCCAGTTTGAATTCACCACCATCGGCATCGATCATCTTCTGCATCATTGCCCGTTCCTGTTTGGCTTTTTTCAGCGCGGCAGGCCAGATTTTATCGAGTAGATCGTATACATTTTGCGGTGTTTTAGCCATCGTTTCTTCGAGCACAAAATCCGCATGGGTTTTATATCCAAGTAAATTGGCTTTGCGCACCCGCAAATTAGCAATTTGATTCATTATTTGTTTGTTATCGTATTCATCATTGTTATCACCACGATTGATATAACCTTTGTACAGTTTCTCGCGCAATTCACGGCGATCGGAGTATTGAATGAACGGGATCAGGCTGGGTTTGTGCAGCGTGAAAAGCCATTTGCCTTCATAGCCTTTTGCACTGGCGGCTTCCGCAGCAGCGGTTTTAACACCTTCCGGCAGGCCGGTTAAATCATTTTCTTCCAAAACCAGTTCGAAATTATTGTCTTCATTCAGCACATTATCACTGAACTTCACTGTGAGATTGGAAAGTTCTTCGTTAATCTGCCGCAGTTGGGCTTTTTCCTCATCGTTGAGATTGGCGCCGCCACGAACAAATTGTTTGTAATCATTTTCCAGCAGACGCACTTGCTCATTGTTCAATCCAAGATCGTCGCGCTGTTCGTACAGTGTTTTTATTCGCTGGAACAACTGCGGATTGAGCCGAATATCATCGTTGTGCGCCGTGAGCAAAGGACTGATCTCACGCCGGATTTCCTGTTTCGCATCATTGGTATTGGCGGAAACCAGATTGAAAAAGACGCCGGAAACGCGTGTGAGCAATTTGCCTGCCTTTTCCATTTCTACGATTGTGTTTGCAAAAGTGGGAGCTTCGGGATTGTTGGCAATCTTATCAATTTCTGCCAAATGATCGGCCATTCCCTTTTTAAATGCCGGCATGTAGTGGGCATCATCGATCTGAGAGAAAGGTGGCACGCCATACGGTGTGGTCCATTCCTGAAAGAACGGATTTTCCTTGCCTGTCTTCGTGGTTGTGCATGCAGCCATGAGCAAAACTCCTGTTAATAAAAATGCTCCTGTTTTACGCATCTTGCCTCCAGTTAATTTTAGATTATCACAT
Organism: Calditrichota bacterium; assembly: GCA_008501545.1. Classification (GTDB taxonomy): domain Bacteria; phylum Zhuqueibacterota; class Zhuqueibacteria; order Zhuqueibacterales; family Geothermadaptataceae; genus Bioreactorimicrobium. The sequence goes on along the minus strand of QQUM01000426.1, from coordinate 3,139 downwards.
AATAAGCCTGGCTTTAAACGACTGATTTTATGAAACAGCCGGCCAGTAATTTTACCATAGCACAGGCATTAAAATAAGTAATATTTGAGAATTTTGCGTGTATTATTTCAGACAGCGGCACTTTTTTATGCAGAAATATTTCATTTACAGTAACAATAGTCCAGGTTTTAATTTTTTTTCTGTTCGGTGTATTTATATCCTGGATTTTTACAGCCAGCTGAAGTGTGAGCACTTTCATACAGAACGTTGCAGAATCCCAAAAATTACTCAATATTTTTAAGTTTTAACGCCATAGATTAAAAGATAGGGCGTGGACACCCACGAACCTGTCGGGCATTTCGAGGGACAATATCACAGGTAAGCTAAAATCAATGTAAAGGAGGCAAGATGCGCACTTTTTCAATCTTTTTAGCACTGTTTTTCGTCACTACCACAGTCACTGCCCAACCATCGATGCAGACATTGCGATCCCGCAGCTATTTTCTCAAAGATTTTCAATATTACAAACCCATGCTTGCGGATATTCGCACACCGCACAATCACAACCGTTTCTATATCGCCGATGCTGTACCCTATTCCAACAATGACGATGGCCGCGATGACAACGACCATATTTTCTTTGATCCGAGCTATGGCGAGTACTTCCCATTTCTCGGCTTTAATTTCGCCGATGAAGATCCGGACAAGGCGATGATTATACCCGGGCTGGCCCTGTTCATTTCCGGCAGCGCTCACATGGTGCTGGATTTTTATACGGTTTCCAATGATATCATCAATACCGACTATCGTGTCGGTACTGGTGTAGCCCTGCGTTTTCCTATTGTCTATAAACTGAGCATGCGCTATCGATTCTTTCACGAAAGCACACACCTTGGCGATGAATACACACTCTCGGCATCGCAGGACGCAACAGCAGGTGCGTCGCACTTTAATGGGTGAATTTCCGTACATAAATTCTTCACATTTTCTTCCTTGAAAACCTGAGTTTTCTTTTCCTCGATTGCCCTATCTTGTCTGTACACTCCCAATTGCATGCCTTTCACAAGATACTGCTTAAAGGCTGGAAAGGAGGCTTCCAGGGATCGAGGCTCCATGATCGATGCTTTGTATTTATATAAAACCGCACAGCACAAATCGACGATCACATCCTAGTTTTAAAACTTCATTGTTACCCGCAAGGATGCATCAATTTCAAATAACTATGCTTTGCCGCTCTGTTTGGAAATTCCACCAAACAGAATTCTGACATCGGCACATGTATTTGCAGAATTTATGAATCCCTGGATAACACAATACGTGTTGGCAACTTTGGAGTCGCACCATGCATCGGAGAGGAATCCATTGCTTTTTCTGTTCTTTTATTTTTGCTGTTCTCCCCTTTTTTACACTACAAGCCCAATCCCTCGATACAACAGGGACACAGTGGTCACCCTACCTCGAATGGCACCTGAATAATCCCACATTCACGGGCAATCCTTTTGATCTCACTGCAAACGTCGAATTTACCCACGATGCATCGGGTGAAATACGTTCGACGCCTATGTTTTATAACGGGGATAGCACCTGGAGCTTCCGCTTCACAGCAACGCACACAGGAACCTGGCACATCACAACATCCAGTAATGATCCCGAGCTGAATGGAAAAACAGGCATCATTCAAATCACGGCAAATATGAACCAGCAGATGCATGGCTTTCTAAAAAATTTCAACAACAAATGGGGATGGCAGGGCACGGAAGATGCATTTGTCCCCCAACTCGCAATGGCCAACGATTTAAAAACCTACAATGAACATCCGCAAAAAATCGATAATGATATCGCAGAATTTATCGACAAGCATGGCTTTAGCGGGCTCCATCTTGACGTTGTTGGCGGCCACTGGTTCGACATCACAAAAAGCGATGAGACAGTCGATCCTGCCGCGACGGATCCTGATTTCGCAGCCTTCGAAACATTGGAAAACGTTATTACTGCTGTTCACGCTGCCGGTGGCATGACGCATATCTGGGCCTGGGGCGACAGTTCCCGTCTGCAAACACCCAATACGCTGCAAGGCGGAATAAATGGCGCTGTCGACCAGCGGTTACAGCGCTACATCGCCGCCCGTCTGGGCCCTCTACCGGGCTGGACTATGGGCTATGGCTATGATTTGTATGAATGGGTGAGCGAATCACAATTACAGGTGTGGCATGATTTCATGCAGGCTGAATTTGGCTGGCGCCACTTTCTCGGTGCACGTGCAGCGGGTCCGCAATCCGGTGTTGACCACGCAGAATGGGATGACTGGAATCTGCCCTTCGGTTATGCAGCTTATGAGCATCACAAACCGGATTACTCCGTCTACAAGTCAGCGCTCAGAGCGAACACGGCAAAGCCGGTTATGTCCGAAGATCGATTCCGTATCCGGGAAGAAGGCAACACAAAGGATTACAACGAAACAGAAACTCGACGGGGATTGTGGAATTCAACAATGGCTGGCGGTGTCGCCAACATTTGGGGCAATCTGCTCCCCAGTAATAATCCACCGTCCAAGCCCTACATCAAGAAATACTGGATAAAAACCTACGATCGCTTTTTTCATCAGTACAACCGCTTTTTGCCTGAAATGGAAATCGATAGTCTCGCATCCAGCGAGTTGGTTTTACGCAAGGCCGACTCGCATTTTATTGTTTACGCCGAAGATACAGATTCCATCACGATCGATTTAAGCACGATGATTGGAGCACAAAAGGTAATTGCCGTTGATACACAGAAACCATATTCAGAAGTTGATCTGGGTACATTGACCACAACAAATCAGATTTTAACACTATCCAATACATCTGACTGGGCGGTTGCAATCGGGGAATTCGACGTGACAGGTGATGTCGTGGCACCGGCGCTCTCCAAAATAACCGTCACCTCGCTGACGCCAACTTCTGTACAAATTGCATGGCAAACGGATGAAAATGCTGATTCACAACTGGACTATGGCACGACCCAAGCATTCGGTACAACAACCCCGCTGCAAACAACGCTGGTCACAAATCACACAGTGGAACTCCATGGTTTGATGGCCAATACGCAGTACTTTTTTGAAATTCATTCAACAGATGAAGATGGCAATGAATTCATTTCCTCGTTACAATAATTCACCACT
>QQUM01000693.1 GCA_008501545.1 Calditrichota bacterium | reverse complement strand
GTGATGTCATCGTTGCGCTCAGTGATGAGAAAGTAAACGATGGGGATGATCTCATCCAAACATTATCCGATTTTGAAGGTGGTGATGAGGTGAATCTCACTGTAGTCCGGCAGGGAAAGAAAATGTCATTGAAAGTGACCTTGAATGAGAACGGTCCACAACGCAAGATGATGCGCTGGCATGATAAAACCGGACCATCCAATGAATTGCACTGGAACTTCCACGACAACGATGATGTCTTTATCCCTCGAAGCAAAGGTGACAAAAAGATATATAAATACAAAAAAGGCAATGATAAAGAGAAAAATATCGAAATCATTGTTGAAGACGACGATTCGATTTAATACGACTCTCCTCCTCTCAAAACTTGAAGGCGTGGGTTTTTCTCACGCCTTTTTGTTTTGCTCTCCGATCGATTTTCCACATGAATTATTTCTCAATTATAAGAAAGAAATTTTATTATTGTAAAAAATGCGAAATTCATTTTTGTCTTTAGCTAGCTTTATATTTTACAATTCATTAAAAAACAATGTAATAAGGGTAAGAACATGTTTTTTGGCTTTAGAATTGCCAATAAACCAATTTTTTATAAAATAACTGTGAATTGCATTCATTATTTATTTTTATTATAACCTTAATTTAAAATAAAAATTCTATATTATTAAATTCATGCGGCGCAATTGATGTGCCCGGCACTTTGTGAGTATTTAAAAGTTGACAATATAAATAAACTTAAATGATTTTTGTAATGTGAAAATGTGCCGGGCACGTTTTCACAAGCTTATGAATAAAACAGGTTATGTTTTTAAAATTTATACTTTTTCAATATTCAGGATATGTTGGTACTGAATAGAAAAACCAATACACATGGCGCACTTACTTAAAGGGTTTAACTATGAAAGCTGGACTGGACAGAGAGTCATTAGAAATGACATTGGACATGATCGATGAATTTGCTGCAGGAGAACTCCCGGATGAGAAACTCCTCGAGCTCGATCACAAAGATGAATTTCCCATCGATATTGTAAAACAACTTTTTGGGGAGGGTGAAGATGGGCTGGGTATTCACCTGCTTTTCATACCGGAGGAATATGAAGGCATGGGCGGAGGCGCCTTCGATGTGTATCGTATTTGCGAGAAAATGGGACATATCGATCTCGGTGTTGCGACCGGCGTATTGGCAACATTTTTGGGAAGTGATCCAATTATTTTCGGTGGGACGGAAGAGCAGAAGAAGAAATGGATGACCAAAATCGCAGAAAAAGGCCTGCTCGTCGCTTATGGCGCAACCGAACCGGATGCCGGTAGTGATCTTGGTGCACTGCGAACTGTCGCCACACCCGTTGAAGAAGATGGCAAAGTGGTCGGCTACAAAATCACCGGCAACAAGCAGTGGATTAGCAATGGTGGATTTGCGGATCTCTACACCATATTGGCAAAAACCCCCGGTGGTCCGAGCTGGTTTGTCGTCGAACGGGAAGCGGAAGGTTTCGGCCACGGCAAACCGGAAGACAAACATGGGATTCGTGCCAGTAATACCGCTTCTTTGCACTTAAATGACGTTTACGTCGATGTCGACAGGTTACTCGGCGGAGAAGAAGGAAGTGGTTTGTTCCAGGCACAGCTTGTCTTTGGTTATACCAGGCTTATGGTTGCGGCTTTTGGCCTCGGTGGCGGGTGGGCCGCTTTGGATCGTGCCATTCCATATTCTGCTGAACGGATTCAGGGCGGGGAGCCATTATCGAAAAAGAAGGGCTACACCCACAAACTCATCATTCCGCACATTGTCCGCCTTGAAACATCCCGCGCTTATATCGAAGAAACGGCCGAACGCATAGACTCGGGCGGTGGCAATCTCAATACCGAAGGTGCTATTTCAAAATACCTCGCCACAGAAGCCGGAAATGATGCTGCCGATGCATCGATCCAGGCTCTTGGTGGTTACGGTTACACCAAAGAGTATATGGTTGAAAAATACAAACGTGATGTTCGCATCACGACAATTTATGAAGGCACATCAGAAATCATGGAAATGACGATTTTCCGTGATCGCTGGCAGGAACATCTGAAAACACGCGGTGAATATTATCACAGTAAAGCTGCTGAAATGGAAAGTCTGGCCGCAGCAAATCCAAATACCGGCGCCGATTGTGCCGCCCTGGCATTGCATGCCCTGGCAGAAGTTCTGGAAAATGCGCGCCTGAAGCGACTCACCCGCAATCAGCACGTGATGTTCAGGATGGGCGAACTCATCGCATTTGCAGAAGGCGCTTCTGCCATGGCGAAACGTGCAATTCGTGCGAAACGGAAAGAACTCGATGAAAAGACGGATCGTCGTTTTAATACGGATGCACTGACACTCATCAGCCGGATTAGCGCACGTGAAGCTGCGATGAAAGTAGCAGAAGAAGGGATGCGCTGGACATGTGCAGCCGACGGCCTTTCCGAAACAGAAATGATTGCATTCGAAAATAAATTGCAATTATCGAAAATTCACCGCATTCAGGGTGGCATGCTGACAGATATGGATAGTCTGGTGGAAATTATTTATCAAAATGTAAAATAAGCAAACCTTTCAGGTGGAGAACACCTTAAAGGTTTTTTTATGAAAACCTGACAGGATTTCTCTAAAAGACACTAAGCAAGAGAGAAAATTATGAGCGATAGAGAGTTGAAAGCAGTAGCTGTTGTTGGCCTGGGATCCATCATGCCTGATGCACCTAATACAGCTACTTTCTGGCAGAATTTAATGAATAGCAAATACAGCATCAATGATGTGGACCCGACACGCTGGGATCCCGAACTGTATTACGACCCGGATCCAAAGGCGCCGGATAAAACGTATTCCCGCATCGGTGGATGGGTCCGCGATTGGGAATGGGAACCGTTGAAATGGCGTCTGCCAATTCCTCCCAAAGTCAGCGATGCCATGGATTTGGCGCAGAAGTGGTCCATCGTATGCGCCCGGGAATTGCTGGCAGATTACGGTTATCCCGAACGTCCGCTCAATACGGAACGCACGGGCGTGATCCTTGGCAATGCCCTCGGCGGTGATTTGCACCTGATGACTGCCGGTCGCGCTCTTTTCCCTGAATTCTATCAGAATCTGCTCAAAGCGCCAAGCTTTCTTGGTCTTTCAAGTGACATGCAAAAGAAAATTTTCCAGGAATTTATGGAAGGCGTTGACAACCATTTTCTCGGAATCACCGAAGATACAATGCCTGGCGAATTGTCCAATATCGTACCGGGACGAGTTGCCGCCTTGTTCAATTTCAATGGTCCGAACTACGCGACAGATGCCGCGTGCGCCTCAGCGATGGCGGCGTTTGCCGCAGCGATTGACGGGCTGGTTTCCCACGAATACGATGCAGTGATCACCGGTGGTGTGGATGCCAACAATGGTGTCTCTACATTTGTCAAATTTTGTAAAATCGGTGCACTCTCAGCGACAGGATCGCGACCGTATGCAGAAGGTGCTGATGGTTTCGTCATGGGTGAAGGTTCGGCTTTGTTTCTGTTGAAACGTGTCGAAGATGCTGAGCGTGACGGCGATAAAATCTATGCCATTATCCGCGCGCTTGGCGCTTCCAGTGATGGCAAGGGAAAGGGCATTACTGCTCCGAATCCGGTTGGACAGCGTTATGCTGTTGAACGGGCATGGCAAAACGCCGGTGTGTCTCCCACAACCGCAACGATGATCGAAGGCCACGGAACTTCAACTGCCGTTGGTGATTTGGTGGAAGCAAAGGCATTAAACGATTTTTTTAAAGGTGTCGGTTCGCAAAATCAGTCGATCGCACTTGGTTCTGTCAAATCGAATGTCGGCCATCTCAAAGCAGCAGCCGGCGCCGCAGGCATGTTGAAAGCGGTCTTATCTCTTCATCACCAAATGATACCGGAATCGCTGAATTTTCAAAAACCGAATCCCGGACTTGATTTTACCCAAGCCCCATTTTATGTCCCAACCAAAACGATGCCATGGGAAGCGACACAGGACGGTGTGCGTCGCGCTGGTGTGAGTGCATTTGGTTTTGGCGGGACAAACTTCCATGCTGTATTGGAAGAATACATTCCAGGCCGCGTGAGCAGTGAAATGAAAGCACGGAAAGCCTCGGTTGTCGTAAACGGTTCCGGTGGTGCACCAACACAGCGCGGTGAGGCCAAAACACCATTGCGCGGTGCACTGGTTATCGGTGACCAATCGAAAGCAGCCATTGCAACGCGCCTTGAAGCTGTTTTGGCAGATGCGAAAAATGGCAAAATACCGGAAAAGAAAGCTCCGGCAGAAAAAGATCTGCGAGCTTCCATGCGTCTGGCAATCGATTTTGAGAATGCCGATGATTTGGTGAAAAAAGGCCAAAGGGCACTCAAAGCGCTGAACTCAGACAACGATGCCATGTGGCGTGCCATGCGTGCAAAAGGGATATTTTTCGGCCAGGGATCACCCGGAAAAATTGCTTTCCTCTATACCGGCCAGGGTTCGCAATACATCAATATGATTGAAGATTTACGAGATGCAGATCCACTTGTCGGCGACCTGTTTAAACGCGCTGATGAAGTCATGACACCGTTGCTTGGCACGCCTCTTTCGAAGTATATCTTTGCAGATAAAAGTGACACCGCCGCGATGGCAGCTGCTGAACATGATTTGAAACAAACCGCTATTACGCAGCCTGCCGTGCTCACCGTGGATCCCTCTCTTTCCCGAATGCT
>QQUM01000823.1 GCA_008501545.1 Calditrichota bacterium | reverse complement strand
TCGACAATAAAAGCCAATGGATTCGCTTCATAAAGCAAGCGAAGTTTACCTTTGGGATTGGATTTGTCTGCCGGATATAAGAAGATTCCACCATATAGTAAATTGCGGTGAAAATCTGAAACCAGGGAGCCGATGTAGCGTGATTTGTATGGCCGTCCTGAAGCCGTATCCGGTGTTTTGATATAGTCTATGTATTTTTGTATCCCGGGTTCCCATTTCGAGTAATTTCCTTCATTGCAGCTATAAGTTTGGCCCCTTTTGGGTATTGTAAGGTTTGGATGTGATAGAAGGAATTCTCCAATACTTGGATCCAGTGTAAAACCATGCACGCCATTTCCTGCTGTGTAGACCATCATGGTCGAGCTGCCATAGATTATATAACCTCCGGCGACCTGTTTTTTTCCTTGTTGCAGACAATCTTCCAGTGTGCCACGTTCCCCTTTGGTGACTTTATGAAATATGCTGAAAATCGTACCGATGGAAACATTTGCATCGATATTGGAAGAGCCATCTAAAGGATCGAATGCTAATACGTATTTACCACATTTAAATCTTTCAGGGATATCAATGATCCCTTCATTTTCCTCACTCGCCATACAACATAATCGTCCAGTGTGTTCAAGTGCTTTGAACATGGTGTCGTTTGCGATTTCATCCAGCATCTGCACTTTTTCACCTTGTACATTTTCATCGCCCGTAAGACCAAGAATATCTACAAGACCGGCTTTGTTCACAGAGCTTGAAATGATTTTTGCGGCGAAAGCGATATCATAGAGCAATGCAGAGAAATCACCGGTTGCTCCCGGATACGCTCTTTGATTTTCCAAAATATGCCGCTCAATTGTGATAGCATGTGGCATGGTCATTTCTCCTTTGATAGTCGAGACTATGGTTTTAGACATTTCGACATTAAGAAAATTTTCGTTTGCGGATCCTTCCCCTGTATATCTTGTCCATGTATGATCAAAGAATTAACGGCAAATTATTTGAGAAATACAACTTTTTTCATATCAGATCCATGATGGAAATAGCATTTTATATTGGAACCGGGTTAATGGAAAATATCGATGTCAGCCATTTAACTGCTGCGGATTTTTACTGTTAATGTGCCGCATTGTCTGGCTTGTATTGAGCAATAATCATTGACTCTATAAAAGCCACCTTAAAAAAATAGCCTGAATGCGTTTGATAAATTGACAGAATGAAAGTGGTTGCGTTTTATCTTTGCGATATATAAAAATTGAGAAAAGGTCGTTATACAATATTCAGTTATCTCCTTTGGTATTATGAAAATAGTTGACAATGAATTGTAAATTCTATAATTTAGTCCTTCAAACTCAAAAATAGCTGTTACATAATTTGAGTACACGAGGTGTGTAAAGTTTAGTTTAATGATTTGTATTGCTTGTAATGTGTGCGCGAACACTTGCAAGGGTTATTTCCGGTATTCATGCGAACTGTATTCATACCTGAAATGTATATCACCCATCCAGAAATTTGATACGAACCACGATCCATAAATAAGACAGGTAAATGTTTATATTTCGATGGCAAAAATAAACCTGAAAAAAAAACAGTTTACTTTGCCATCCTATGCCAAAATAAATCTTGGCTTGCGCATCGTTGGAAAGCGTGTTGACGGGTATCATGAGTTAGCAACCATCTTCCAGCAAATTAGCTTGCATGATTCTTTAGAATTTAAGCTGTCTCGTTCAGCAGTGAGATGTGTCAATGTAAGTGTTGAAGGTAGTCCTGGATTAACAGGTGATGAAAATAATTTAGTCTATAAAGCCGCTAAATTGCTACTGGATGAAATACATGTAAATATTGAGACAAAAATCCTGCTGAAGAAAAAAATTCCAATCGGCGCAGGGCTTGGCGGTGGAAGTAGCAACGCAGCAGTTGCACTCATGGGTTTGAACTTCGCTCTTGGTTCACCGCTTTATTATGATCAGTTGCATGCTTTAGCCATTAGACTCGGTGCCGATGTTCCTTTTTTTTTGCGAGGAGGGACTGCTTTCGCTAGGGGAATTGGAGAGAAGCTTCAGCGGTTGACCGATAAGTTTGACTTTACAATAGTTCTGTTATGCCCGGATGTATCAGTTTCTACAAAATGGGCATATTCGAATTTGATGTTGGAATCACTGGAACAAAGCAAGATTTCTAATCTGGATGAGTTAGTGGCTACTTCAGATTTATATGCTTGGCGAGATAACTTGATCAACGACTTCGAATCCTGTGTGTTTTCGAATTATCCACAACTTGAAGAATTGAAAAATAACTTGTATGCATTCGGTGCAGATTATGCAAGTCTTTCAGGGAGTGGATCAACGGTTTATGGTGTGTTTTCAGATCGAAAAATGGCGAATGAAGCGTGTGCCAATTTTCGATCCCCTCTTCAATACTTCAAGGTTAAACCAGCGTATTGGGGATTGCGCGATTTGGAAAGTCAAAACTAACTGTCATCAATGTGGGTGATATTACACCCCGCAATTATCAGGATGGAGGGAGGAATGGAAATTACTGAAATTACCATCAGTATTCGGGATGAGGACAAGCTCAAGGCTTTTGTAAATGTCACTTTTGACGATTGTTTTGTCGTTCGAGGCATGAAAGTCATTAAGGGTGCCAGTGGATATTTTGTCAGCATGCCAAGCCGCAAAATGAGTGATGGAGCCTATCGTGACATCGCTCATCCGATTAATAACCAGTTTAGAGCGCATATTGAGCGTGAGATAATGGAGGAATATAAGCGGATTCTTGAATCCGAAGGGCTTGAAGTTGAGGATGATGTTCTCAAAACGATAGCAACAATATCTGCTTAAGGAGAAATTTAAAATTTATTCTTGCATCTAGACGATTTTAGCACTATATTTCTTTCTGCTTGCATGGTGAATAATGCTCAAGCGTGAACATTGGGGCGTCGCCAAGTTGGCAAGGCACAGGATTTTGGTTCCTGCATTCGGAGGTTCGAGTCCTCCCGCCTCAGCTGGTTTTCTAGATGCACAGAAAATTGTAATGACGAAGGTCAGCTCGATCTTCGTCATTTTTCTTATTAAGACACTTAGATGCAGCAGCAAATGAAAATCGTTTCGAGATGACGACAAAACATCCAAAAGTTTTCACCGGCCGTGCAAATCCTGAACTTGCACACAAGATTGCCGCATTTATAGACCTTGAAATAGGTGAAAGTCAAATACGACAATTCAATGATGGCGAGATTTGGGTTCAGTTTGAGGAAAATATCCGTGGTGTTGATGTATTTCTTGTGCAACCTACGTTTGCTCCTCCTGAAAATCTGCTGGAGCTGCTAATTATGGTCGATGCAGCACGACGGGCTTCGGCGAAGAGGATAACCGCGGTGATTCCCTATTTTGGTTATGCACGCCAGGATAGAAAAGATCAACCACGCGTCGCTATTACAGCAAAACTTGTTGCGAATTTGTTGACGACAGCAGGTGTTGATCGTATTTTGACAATGGACATGCATGCGCCGCAAATACAGGGATTCTTTGATATTCCCCTTGATCATCTGTATGCATCAGCCGTGTTCATTGAATATTTTAACAACATGGATTTAAGCGACTATGTTATTGTCTCACCAGATATTGGAGGAACAAGACGTGCTCGTGCCTATGCAAAACGCTTACATTTGCCAATAGCTATCGTTGACAAAAGACGCCCTAAACCAAATGTTGCTGAAGTAATGCACATCATTGGTGACGTTGATGGTAAAAATGTGCTCCTCTTTGATGATATATGCGATACGGGAGGGACCCTCGTTGCAGGTGCACGCTATCTTAAAGAGAGCGGTGCCAAAAATATATACGCTGCCTGTACTCATCCAATACTTTCCGGAAAGGCGGGAGCGCGTATAGCAGATTCGAATATCACTAAAGTACTGGTGACGGATACGATACCATTATCACCTGAAAATCAAAATATTAAAAATATTAAAGTGCTAAGTGTAGCTGAAATTTTTGGACGTGCAATTATGCGAATTCACAATGAAGAATCCATCAGCTCACTATTTGATACAATAGATTAATAAAAAATTAATAGGTCAGAATTATGAGTGATGCAAACTTAACAGTTGCTGTCCGCAAAGAGTCGGGAAAAAAAGTGGCCAAGGGGCTACGTAAAGCAGGAGAAATTCCTGCAGTCTATTATTCTCAGGGTAAAGAAAATATTCCAGTGAGCGTAGACAAAAAGAATTTTTTCGTCGCATACAAAAGCGACTCCCAACTGATTTACTTGATTATTAAAAAAGGTAAAAAGCTACCGACTATCATTCGCGAAGTTCAGTGGGATCCGGTCACAGAAGAGCCATTACACATCGATTTTATGGGAGTCAGAATGGATGAAAAGGTATCGTCTACGGTACCAATTCAACTCATTGGCGAGGCGGTTGGAGTTAAAGATCAGGGTGGCATTTTACAGTTTGCACTCCGACACGTTGATGTTGAATGCCTGCCTATGGATATCCCCGATTCGATTGAAGTTGATGTTTCAAATTTAAATCTGCATGATTCCCTGCACGTTTCAGATATTGCGTTCGACAAAGGTGAAATCGTTTCTGATCCACAGAGTGTTATTGCATCAGTAGCGGCACCGACGGTTTCAGTGGAAGCCGAAGACGAAGCCGAATCTGAAGCAGTTACTGATGAGCCGGAAACAGATGACGATGAAGGTTCTGAGAGCGAAGACTAGACTT
>QQUM01000764.1 GCA_008501545.1 Calditrichota bacterium | reverse complement strand
TGTCCGCTGGGATCTCGATGTCAATGATTGGGGTTGGAATCAGTTCTCTATTTTTGGAGACTCCCTTTTTCATGAATATACATTGCCTTTGTATTCCAACGACAAATGGCATGACAACCTCATCAAAATCCAGTCTTTTGTCATTCACACACCGCTGAACGCGAAAGTAGAAATCGATTATTTCCGCATTGTTCACGCCGGGCCAATTCCTGAAGTAACACGTTTTAAAGCCTGGCGCACCATCTTCAAATCCGGAGAAGCCATTCCTTTACTCGCGACAATAAAAAACAGCGGCGATGAAGCCGCTTCCATTCGCAGCGAGCTGGTTTTACCACCAGGTGCCACGCTGTTGCAAGGCGGGACACAGATGGAGCATGGAGAAATGTACGGGGATATGCTCGATTCCCTGGAATGGCACGTCAGGTTCGACCAAACCGGAGACTACGATTTGGCGTTAAATCTCATCACTGAATCGGATACCGTTGCCTCAATATTGCACATGCCGGTGACCGGGGAATACTGGGAACAGGATGAATTTTTGCTCAGCGCCTGGTCGCCTCCATACGCATGGTACCCGCCGCCATACCAACAGGCTGTGGTCGATACCTACGCCAACGCACATTTTGATGTCGCACTGTGGGCACGGCCGGAAGATGATTTAACCCAGCTGTTCGAAAATATCGGTATGAAGTATTTCATCCTGGTAACCAATATCCTGGGTGGCGATGAATACTTGCGCGAGCCGTCTGGCGATGTTGCACCGGAGCTCACACCTGAGATGCTTGCACGCCTGGATCCGATAATCGAAAAATACCGTGACAATCCAAATGTCATTGGCTATCACATCTGCGATGAGCCATATGATGTGGCCTTTCCGAACATCGGGAAAGTCGTGCGTTATATTCGTGAGAGAGATCCCAAACGTTTGTGTTTCGTCAATATCTGGCCGGGAGACAGTAGTCCCAAATACCGGACTTATATTGAAAATTTACTCGATGAAACCAGTCTGGAACACTTGAGCTACGACCGTTATGTTTTTTTTAATAATTATGATGGCGGCTCATTTTTCAGCAATATGCGCGTCGTGAGAGAATATGCGCTTCGCTATAATCTGCCATTTTTCAATATCATACAAGCCATAGGCACAAACGGCACGGTGGAATCCCGTCTGAATTGGCGTACGCCAAGCGAGGGTGTCCACCGCTGGCAGGCTTATGCATCGCTTGCATACGGTGCCAGAGGTTTAATCTGGTTTCACTGGCATGGTAACTGGGGCGTAACCGGCAATCCGGACAGAGAGAAAATCATTGCTTCATTAACCAAAATCAATCCCGGTATCAAGGCGCTCGGCCAGGAAATGCTTGAGCAAAACTTGCGCTCGATTTCGACGACGCACACGATACCCAAGACTGGCGATGAATCGGATTACCCGGAGGATCAGACCATCACATCCGTCTCACCTGCTGCCGATCTCTTGCTCGGTTTCTTCAAAAATGAGAGCGACGACGACTTCGTTATGATTATGAATAAAAATTATACGGATAGTGTAACGGCAACAATCTACTCAGGTTATTATTTACCGGAACTTCATGTATTTGAAGCCGATTCAATGCGTTGGAAATCCCAAAAGACGACGAATGAAAACCTTGGATCCGCTTTCAATGTCACTATCGAACCGGGTGGGGGAAAATTATTTGAAACTGGTAAAAAAGTTCTCGTTGGTGTACGGCAAAACGCCAAAATGCCTGCAACAACTCGCTTGTTTCAAAATCACCCGAACCCTTTCAATCCAAAAACCAAAATCACCTATGAATTAGTAAACGCCGGGTGGGTGCAACTTATCGTCTACGATATTCTCGGTCGCGAAGTGCAGATGCTTGCCGACGAGCAGCAAAATGCCGGAAAACATTCAGTTAACTGGTCGGCGAGCCATTTAGCAAATGGTTTGTATTTTTACAGATTGCGAACCGGAGGGAACATATTCGTTCGTAAAATGCTGTATTTACGTTAAAAAATTAAAATGGAGGAGAAACACCTATGCTTTGGATAAGTGATCTTCTTACTGCAGTTGTGGCTTTGCTCCACATTTATTTTCTCGTACTGGAAATGTTTCTTTGGGATAAACCCTTCGGTCGCAAAGTATTTGGCTTAAATGCGGAATTTGCTGCACAGTCAAAAAATTTGGCTGCAAATCAAGGCTTGTACAATGGATTTCTTGCGGCAGGACTTATTTGGGGTTTAACGCTTGGCCCGGGAGGCATGCACATAAAAATATTCTTTCTGAGTTGCGTCATCATCGCAGGCGTTTTTGGTGCCTTGACGGTCAATCGAAAAATTTTTTTTATCCAGGCATTGCCAGCCATACTCGCGTTTGTCTTGCTTTTGCTGGTGTGACTACAGAAATTAAAAACGGCGCCCCAGGAGTCACCTGTACGATCGAGGCGCCTTTGTAAATTTTTGAGCCGTAAATGGGACAAAAATTATTTCAAATGTGGTGAATTCAGCTACAGCATCTTGAATATCAATACCCGATATCCAACACTCAATTTTCAAAAACTTGGACATTGGATATTGCGTGTTGATGATTCGATATTGAATAGCCTTATTTCACCAGCAACATACGCTTGCTGCGCACAATTCCATTCACCATCAACCTGTAAATGTACATGCCTGATGCCAACCTGCTGCCATCAAATGGGACGATATAATGACCCGGCGTCCGCACTTCATCGACCAGCGTTGTAACCTCCCGTCCCAAAATATCATAGACCGTCAACAGGACATTCCCTTCTTCCACCAAATCAAATGCAATCGTCGTTTTGGGATTGAATGGATTTGGATAATTCTGCCAGAGATGGTATTCATCCGGCATGCTGTTGAAATCAGCAACATGCGAAGGGGCAGCTGTTTTAAAGCGAAAATGATTTGACCAATTTCCCTGGCCATATTGGTTCCCCGCCTTGACCCGCCAGTAATGAAACTGACCGGCGTCGAGACCGGCAACGGCAAAACTTGTATCGGCTATGTTCATCTCGTGTAGCACAATTTCACTGGAATCAAACGTGACCGCTGTTGCGAGTTGCAGTTCGTAGGAGCTTGCGCTGTCGGCCGCATGCCAGGTGAGTGTCAAATCGGTTTCCAGTTCACGAATGTGATTCGTTGGCGTCGCCAGGAGCGGCGTAACCGGAAATCCGGTGAGGAACATACCAACGCTGGAAGCCGGGCTGCCACCGCCTGCGTTGCTCGCTTTTACTTTCCAATAATAATTTGAAAGGCCATCAAGTTCACTTAGAACCCATGTTGTATCACTGATGCCGGATTGATCCAGTATTGGCTCGAGAAAGTCCGGATCACCTGCGACCAATAAACGGTAGGTCGCCACGTGCCCCGGGTCATTCCAATGCAAAGTCACCATCGGATCTCCAACAATGGAATCTTCTGATGGATAAGCCAGCATTGGACGCAAAGGCGCATTGACTTCGATGACACTGCTCATACTGCTTTCCAGAGAATAATGGTCGATCGCTGTTACGACATAATAAAGCGGCCCAATATCCTCAGTTTCGATGGACTGGATTGAATGGGCATTTCCGGTAATATCAAGCATGTTCACAGCATTTTCGAGATCGTCCTCTGTGAAACCGGGCTGATTAAACTGGTAAACCGCATAAAACCGTGCCGAATCGCCATCCACAGCTGCTTCAGGCATATCCCATTTCAGCCCCCACGAATTTGTATTTGCAATTAGTTCAAAGCGTGCATTTTGCGGTGCGTTTGGCACGATATCATTCTTCCACTCCATGTGGGGCGTAATCGCCGGATCGCGATAGAGGTTATTGATTAATTCATCTGTGAATCCTTTGGGATTTTCTCCAACATTTTGCGCCCTGAAAAGTATGCTGCCCAGCACATCTGGATTTTCCCGATTTTCCCGGATTTGGTTTTTTATTTCATAAGATGGCCAGTTCACCTGCCTGTATAGCGCGATGCCCGGATAAAGATGGCGTCCCCCGAGTCCTGCGCTAACCGCCCACCAGGGTTGTAATTTGCCATAATCCTGGCCACCACCGTGGGGCCAGTAAAGTTGTGGCGCCAGGTAATCAACATAGGCAGATTCCAGCCACGTCCTTGAATCGGCATAAATTGAATTGTACGCATCCATACCTTCTACACCGCTCGGTACATTGTTTTTCCATATGCCGAATGGACTGACACCGTAATTAACCCAGGGTTTCGCTGTCTTCACACTATCCCCCAGATTTTTCACGAACAAATTCACATTGTCCCGCCGCCAGTCACCCCGGTTGGTAAAGCCACGCGGATCGGCGTTAAAAGCATCGTTATCATCCGAATTGGTGATAGTGTTTGGTGGGTAAGGATAAAAATAATCATCATAATGAATACCATCAACATCGTAGCGACGAACAATATCCATCACGACAGAAATAATGTATTCTCGTACCGCGGGAAGGCCGGGATTTAAGATGCGAATTTTATCCTTAGCTATAATCCAATCCGGATGCTGCTTTATCACATGGGTGTCGTCCTGTGAATATGTCCCGAACTCCCGTGCCGCGCGATACGGATTAAACCACGCATGCAACTCCATGCCACGCTCGTGCGCTTCCTCGATTGCAAACTGCAACGGGTCATAATATGGATCCGGCGCTCTCCCCTGCGATCCCGTAAGCCAAAAGGACCATGGCTCAATGCTGG
>QQUM01000830.1 GCA_008501545.1 Calditrichota bacterium | reverse complement strand
TTCATTATTCCAATTCTTGACATGGAAACATATGTTGATGAAATTTATGCAGATATCTGCAAGAGCATGGAAAAGTCCAAAAGCAAATTCGAGATTTTGTTCATCGATGATGCCAGTACAGATGCAACCTGGAATAAATTGGATGCCATCGCACAGAAAGATAAAAGTGTAAAAATTTTGCGAATGCGCAACACATTCGGCGAGGCCAGTTGTTTTGATGCCGGCCTGAAACATGCGCGCGGGGATAAAATTATCTACTCTGCTGCGCGCGTCCGTGTGAATATGGCACAAATCGACCGCTTTCTGGAGCGTCTCGATGAAGGCAACGATCTCGTCGTGGGCTGGCGTTGGCCGCGTAAGGATTCGGATATGAACCAAAAGGTGAGTGGTTGGTTCAATAGCCTGGTCCACCGTATCGGCAAATTAAAATTGCATGATATCAATTCGAGTGTATTTGCAACACATCGCAGCATGCTGGACAATATTACTTTTTATGGCAATTTAAATATTTTTCTGCCGATGCTGGCTTCGCGCAAAGGCTATAAGGTGGTTGAAGAAAAAATTGAGCAATTGCCAGGTGAGTTTCGGCAGTCGAAATATCCGAATGAATATTTCCAACGTGTGCTCGATATTATTTCGGTTGTCTTTTTAACCCGCTATTCAAAACGGCCACTGCACTTTCTCGGATTTTTCGGCATGAGTTTTACCGTTGCCGGGTTGCTTTTAAATATTTATCTTTTTATCTACAGAATTCTCGGCTTCGGCGGCATTGCCGGCCGACCATTGCTTCTTTTGGGAGCATTGCTGCTTATAATCGGATTGCAGATGATCTCCATCGGCCTGATTGGCGAGATGATCATCTATACCCATGCTCGTGAAATTAAGGAATATAATATCGACAGGATTGTTGGCGAGTGAAATTAATTATCCAAATGCCGTGCCTTAATGAGGAGAAAACCCTTCCCATCACGGTGGCTGATTTACCCAAATCCATTCCCGGTGTTGACGTTATTGAAACGCTTATAATCGATGACGGCAGTACCGACCATACCATCGAAGTTGCCCGTCAGCTTGGCGTGAACCACATCGTTCACTTGCGCAATAACAAAGGGCTCGCTGAAGCGTTTGCCGCCGGAATGGATGCCTGCCTGAAGCAGGGCGCCGATATCATTGTCAATACGGACGGTGATAACCAATATCAGGGCAAATATATCGCAGATTTGATCAAGCCAATTCTCAACAGAGAAGCGCATATGGTTATTGGTGACCGGCAGGTGCAGAAAATCGCGCACTTCTCATTTGTGAAAAAGAAATTACAGAAACTCGGTTCGTGGGTTGTTCGCAGCCTTTCCGGTACCAAAGTCCCGGATGCTGCCAGTGGCTTTCGAGCTTACAGTCGTGAGGCAGCGTTGCATTTAAACGTGATCACCAAATTCACTTACACGATGGAAACCATCATCCAGGCTGGAAAAAAGAATATTGCCACAGCCTCGGTACCTGTGGAAGTAAATGGAAAGTTGCGAGAGTCCCGTCTGTTCACCTCCATTCCTGTGTACCTGAAACGCAGTATTGGGACGATATTGCGCATTTATACGATGTACGAACCGCTGCGCGTTTTCCTGGCAATCGCTGGTTTTCTGTTTGGCACCGGCGCCCTGATTTCAATGCGTTTTCTTTATTTTTACTTTTGGGTTGATGGTGGTGCTGGGCACATACAATCGTTGATTTTAAGTGCGGTTTTGATGCTGCTTGGCATTCAATTCGGTGTGCTCGGCGTTGTAGCGGATCTGATTTCAGGTCACCGTCGGTTGACAGAAGATACATTGTACCGGGTAAAGAAAATTGAACTTTATATCAATGATAAAGAAAAGAAATAATGCTGGGAATGGCCGGGTTAATTAAAAATGAAGCGATTAAAAAAAACGGGGTGGTTGTGGGCGAGCCTTGCATGCATACTGCTGGCTGGAACCTACCTGCGCCTTGTTGGACTGGCCGATACAGATTATAATCCGGTTGAAATCGCAACTGTCTATCAGGCTCATGAAAATTATTTAGGCGAAGATTCTTCATTTCTATCTCCGGATGATTTGCAGGATATCGTATTCTCAAGGATTATCCAATACAGCTACACTGTCTTTGGTGAAAATGAATTAGCAACCCGCTCCATCAATGTTGTTGTGGGGGGGATGCTGATCGTGATGATGTTCTTTATTGGATGGCGTTTTTTCCACAAGGGAAATGCCGGTATAATTGCCGCCTTTATCACCGCATTCCATCCGTTACTCATCGATTTTTCTCGCATTGCAACGGTTCACAACTCGCGGTTTTTTGCTCTAACATTTTTGGTTTATGCATTTTATGAAGGGATTGAGGGGACGCGGGAGAAGCATCTCGGTTTATTGGCTGATAATGCAAAGTTAAAAAAACTGTTTGTGTTCTGGAACCTGGATTGGTTCTGGCTGGCGATTGCCATTTTCACGCTCTGGACAGTACGCCTTGTCGTGCCGCACATTGAAATGCTTCTTTTTGGCCTGGCTGCATATTGCATCGTGTTGTTTATCATGCAATTTATCCACACAGTCCCTCGTGCTGGTTTGAAATGGAAATATGGTATTTTGCTTGTCCTGATACTGGGTGCACTCGTGGCACTTAGGATGAACGTGGTGGAGACTGTCAATGCAGATGCTTTGCAAAATATTTTTGCAGCAGAGGCAGCCATCGATGCAATTTTTCTCAATCCATCAAACTGGACTTTGACTGCATTTGCGCTTATCGGGAGTATTTTTTCAATCGTAAACTTGCACAAGGCAGGATTTTATACACTGACAATTTTTATCGCCTCTTTGATTATCGCTCGTCTGCAAGGATCGATAGCGGATTATTTTTTTGTTTTTCCGCTCTATCTGGTTTTAGCAACGTATGGCGTTTTTGAATTTGCCTATTATATTCGCCGCCAATTGGATGTACAACTTATCAACGTGGATTTTGAGAAGAGATTACATATCACACCGCAGCGTTTAATTATGGGATTTTTCCTCGCTGCTGTTATACTGGTTTCGCCATGGTTTCGAGAAACACTCGATGGCAGACCGAAAAAGGACATGCTTGCCGGCCATGTCAAACTTGTAGAGTGGAAACAAATTGGTGCTTTTTTAAAACAAAATCAAAATGATGATCAACCGGTCATCAGTATGAATCCTCTGCTGTCACGCTATTATGGCTTCAAAGGGACGTATTTTCAAATCGATGTGGATTCTTTTGCCATTTCAACTGAAAACGCTCAACCTGATTTTCAGGAAGAATTAATTATTCATTCATTGAAAGACTTCAGTCGGGTGGTGAAAGAGTACGAAAGTGGTTGGCTGGTTTTGGAGCATTCACTAAAAAGTGAAAATTTGATTTTACGACTTTCGCAGGGCAAAGCACTGAATTTTAAGCTGGAAAAGCGATTTACTCCGCCAGAAAATACAGCGATGGTGTATTACTGGAATGTTTCTGAAAACCAAAACGGATATGAAAATTAACAAAACGGGTCTGTATTTATGAAGATTGCCATTATGGGAATTCGCGGTATTCCGGCGAATTACGGTGGATTTGAAACATTTGCTGAAGAGCTGTCAACACGATTGGTCGAGCGTGGTCATGAAGTAACCGTGTACGGGCGCTCAAACAGTATTAAATACGATGGGCAATATTATCGCGGCGTTCGTTTGGTTGTTTTACCGACGATCAGTCATAAATATCTCGATACGGTCGCACACACATTTTTGTGTGCGCTGCATTCAATCAAAGAATCCTATGATGTCGTGCTCATCTGCAACAGCGCCAATGCCTGTTTTGCCTGGATTCCACGCCTTTTTGGTAAACCGGTTGCATTGAACGTCGATGGTCTGGAATGGAAGCGCGCCAAGTGGAATATTCTCGGGCAATGGTTTTATAAAGTTTCCGAATGGCTTTCCACATTTACTGCCAATGAAATTATTACCGACGCTGATGATATTAAAAAATACTATCTGCAAAAATTTAAAAAGGATTCGAACCTGATTTATTACGGTGCACCCATCGGCAAGGTTGATTCGACGAAAGTACTTGAAGAGTATGGCGTTGAACCGGGAAAATATATACTTTACGTGAGCCGTTTTGAGCCGGAAAACAATCCTCACCGTGTGGTCGAAGCTTTTGAGAAAACAAAAACCAATCTCAAGCTGGTCATGGTCGGTGATGCACCGTATAAAACAAAAGAAATCACCAAAATGAAAGAAACGAAAGATCCACGTATCATCTTTACCGGTTATGTTTTTGGTGATGGCTATCGTGAATTTCAATCCAATGCGTATTTTTATGTCCAGGCGACGGAAGTTGGCGGGACACACCCGGCGCTATTGGAAGGTATGGGACACGGGAATTGCATTCTTGCGAATGAAGTGCCGGAGCACCTCGAAGTTTTAGGCGAGGCCGGTGTCTTCTTCAACACGCAAAACAATGGCGATCTTACCGAGAAAATGCAGTATCTGATTGATAATCCGGAAATGGTGAAGGAAAAAGAAAAACTTTCGATCGCTCGCATCAAAGCGAAATACACGTGGGATCGCGTTACGGATGCGTACGAAAAACTGTTCCTGCGACTGGCGGGAAAGGATAAATAAGTCGGGAAATAAATGCTGTTTCTGTTCCAATCCTTTCAAAAAAATGAACTGAATGCTTTAAACCACTATATGGATTGTGCTCCG
>QQUM01000276.1 GCA_008501545.1 Calditrichota bacterium | reverse complement strand
TCAATGTCCATAGTAGTCCGAACGTAACCGTAATAATTAACAGCATAACCTCCAACCAATACATAGGATACACCATAATCATTAAACAGACGAATGAGTTCCTTCATATCGTTGCTAAAGAACATGCATCTTCCATTTAAAAAAGTTTTTCAAATGTAACGATTTTTTTTATTGGCGTTTGGATCCAGTTTTTACCCCATCGCTGTGCTTGCAGGCGTGCAAATTCTTGAAATCTTTCTTCAGGACTCTGCTCTTTACGCCTACTGTATTCATAGGCATTTTCTTCTTCAATAGAAGAGAATACCTTCACATCTTTAAGTTGATATTTATCATTTGTCATATCAGATTTTAACGATTTATTATGTCACATATTCCTGCGATACTGCCCACCTACCTCAAATAGAGCTTTCGTAATCTGCCCGATCGAGCAGATCTTTGCAGCTTCCATTAATTCGGCAAAGACATTTTTATTGTGAATCGCGGCCTGTTGTACATTTTGTAAGGTTGTTTGGCAGCGTTCTTCCTGCATGGCGTGTAAATTTTCCACCGTTGCAATTTGGGCGTTTTTTTCTTCATCGGTGGATCGGATAACCTCATCCGGTAAAACCGTTGGCGAGCCTTCGGAATTAAGAAATGTATTCACACCGATGATCGGGTATTCGCCGGTATGTTTCAGGCGCTCGTAATACAGGCTTTCTTCCTGAATTTTACTGCGTTGGTACATGGTTTCCATGGCGCCGAGCACTGCTCCCCGTTCAGTGATGCGGTCGAATTCCGCCATCACGGCTTCTTCAACGAGATCTGTCAACTCCTCGATGATAAAAGATCCCTGCATCGGATTTTCATTCTTTGCCAGCCCCAGCTCGCGATTGATGATGAGCTGAATTGCCATCGCACGCCGTACGGATTCTTCCGTCGGGGTAGTGATTGCTTCGTCGTAGGCATTGGTATGCAGGCTGTTGCAATTGTCGTAAATGGCGTACAAGGCTTGCAGCGTTGTACGGATATCGTTGAAGCCGATTTCCTGCGCGTGCAACGAGCGGCCGGAGGTCTGAATGTGGTATTTCAGCATCTGTGCCCGGGTATCGGCGCTGTACTTCAATTTCATCGCCTTGGCCCAGATGCGGCGTGCGACACGCCCGATCACTGCATATTCTGGATCGATACCGTTGGAAAAGAAGAAACTCAGATTCGGTCCGAATTTATTGATATCCATACCGCGACTCAGGTAATATTCCACATAGGTAAAGCCGTTTGCCAGGGTAAATGCTAATTGCGAAATCGGATTGGCGCCGGCCTCGGCGATGTGGTAGCCGGAAATGGAAACACTGTAGAAATTGCGCACCGCATTGTCGATGAAATAAGCCTGCACATCGCCCATGAGCCGCAAGGCAAATTCGGTGGAGAAAATGCAGGTGTTCTGCGCCTGGTCTTCCTTGAGAATGTCGGCTTGCACTGTGCCACGCACCTGGCTGAGTGTGCGTGCTTTGATTTCATTGTATTTTTCCGCCGGTAAAACCTGGTCCCCGGTGATGCCCAGCAACAATAAACCGAGCCCGTTGTTGGTTTCCGGAAGTGCGCCATTGTATGTCGGGCGCGCCAGGTTTTGGTTGTTATAGATTTTTTCGATTTTTTTCTCGATTTCTTGAACCAAACCATTTTCACGAATGTAGACCTCGCATTGCTGGTCGATGGCCGCATTGAGGAAAAACGCCAGCATCATCGGCGCTGGGCCGTTGATGGTCATGGAAACCGAGGTCATTGGATCGACCAGATTGAAACCGGAATACAGCTTTTTCGCATCGTCGAGGCAGCAGATGGATACACCGGAATTGCCCACTTTGCCATAAATATCCGGGCGCCGGTGCGGATCATTGCCGTACAGTGTCACAGAATCAAATGCAGTCGAAAGGCGTTTTGCCGGCGAGTCCTTGCTGACGTAGTGAAAACGTCTGTTGGTGCGTTCGGGACTGCCCTCACCGGCAAACATGCGTGTCGGATCTTCGGTCTGCCTTTTGAACGGAAACAAACCGGCGGTATAAGGAAATTCGCCCGGTACATTTTCCTGCAAATTCCAGTGCAAAATATCACCCCAGGCCTGGTAGCGCGGCAGGCTGATGCGGGGAATTGTCGTGTGTGACAACGACTTCGTCTGCGTATCGATTTGCACTTCTTTGCCGCGCACTTCGTATTTAAAAACCGGTTCGCTGTATTTCGCCTTTTTCTCCATCCACTGATCGATGAGTAGTTTGTTGTGCGGATCGAGTTCAAGTTCCAGCTTTTTCTGCGTTTCTTGTAATTCCTTTATAGCTTTGGTGTCGCTCTGGGATTCCTGCAGCATCGCAATGGATTGCTCAAGACTGTAGAGCTTTTGTGCCACGTGCCGTTGCTGCTCTGCCCAATTGTTATAGGTGCGCACCGTATCTGCGATTTCAGAGAGATAGCGCGTTCGGTTGGTGGGAATGATGTGCTGTTTTTCCGACTGGTCGTATTTTCCGTTGAACGACGACCGGAACGTGCCGCTAAATTTTTCATCCACTTTTTTCATGATAGCAGCATAAAGCTGGTTCATACCGGGATCGTTGAATTGCGAAGCGATAGTGCCGTAAACCGGCAAATTTTCTTCCGGTTCATGCCACAATCCGTGATTACGTGCATACTGTTTTTTTACATCCCGCAGCGCGTCCAGCGCACCGCGTTTGTCGAATTTATTGATGGCAATAAAATCAGCAAAGTCGAGCATATCGATTTTTTCGAGCTGCGTGGCAGCGCCATATTCCGGTGTCATGACGTACAAACTGATATCGCTGTGCTCGATGATCTCGGTATCCGACTGGCCAATGCCGCTGGTTTCGAGAATGATGAGATCGAACCGGGCTGCTTTTAAAATATTGACTGCTTCGCGAACATGCGACGAAAGCGCCAGATTGGATTGCCTTGTCGCCAGAGAACGCATGTAAACGCGTTCATTGCGGATGGCGTTCATGCGAATTCGATCGCCTAACAATGCGCCGCCGGTTTTGCGTTTCGATGGATCGACGGAAATGATGCCGATGGTTTTGTCGGCGAAATCGCTGAGATAGCGCCGTACCAGTTCGTCGATGAGCGATGACTTGCCCGAGCCGCCGGTGCCGGTGATGCCGAGTACTGGAATGGTTTGCTTTTCCGCCATTTTATGGATGATATCGATGGTGGCCTGGTTGGCTTCTTTGTTGTTCTCCACAGCCGAAATGAGGCGTGCAATGGCGAGATCGTTGTGTTGTGAGAGTTGATCCAACTCGTTGCTGAGTGAATGACCGGTTGGAAAGTCACTTTGCTTCAAGACATCGTTGATCATGCCCTGCAAGCCCATGTGGCGCCCGTCGTCAGGGGAGTAGATGCGGGCGACGCCGTACTCGTGCAGCATTTTTATTTCTTCAGGCAAAATAACGCCACCCCCACCGGCGAAAATTTTGATATGACC
This sequence comes from Calditrichota bacterium, assembly GCA_008501545.1. Lineage (GTDB taxonomy): Bacteria > Zhuqueibacterota > Zhuqueibacteria > Zhuqueibacterales > Geothermadaptataceae > Bioreactorimicrobium. The sequence continues at coordinate 1,272 of QQUM01000276.1, read as the reverse complement.
CGCGCCGTGTTCCTGCAGTAAATCGACCATGTATTTCAGGTATTCGTTGTGCCCACCCTGGTACGAGGTAATGGCGATGGCCTGCACATCCTCCTGAATCGCGCATTCGACGATTTCCTGCACGCTGCGGTCGTGCCCGAGGTGGATGACCTCTGCACCGCTGGCCTGCATGATGCGTCGCATAATGTTGATTGCCGCATCGTGTCCATCGAACAAGGATGCCGCAGTTGTAATACGGATTTTGTTTTTTGGTTTATAGGGAGCTGCTTCTTGCATAAGGATGTGCCTTTGTTAAATTTTTCCACGCAGGATTCGTTTTGGTGTCCTAACGTCGCAAGTCGAACATCAAACATCCAGAACAATCGATAGGACGATGATAATCCGATAGCCTGGATTCCAAAAACAGAAACCTGCCACCAACCTTGAGCCAGTGAGAAAATATCCTTTTTATTGTTTGGGGGCAAGGAAAAATAAATGAATTGAAAATTGGCGCGTAGTCAGAGCAGCGCCCTGATTTTTTTCGTGATCTTTCTCAGAGCGTTGCTCTGACCACGAACGAATTACATATTAGGGGGGGAAATGTACGAAAGCAGAAAAGTTACCGAAGAAGAACGTCTTGCGATGATAGCGCAGCGCAAAGTAAACACACTTCCGACTCCGTAAATTTATGGGGCGATTCGCGCTGTAAAACAAGCACACCGATGCGCTCCACACCACACCGCATGGGTACGGCAAGAAAGCACTCGTAAGGATCCTCAACGGTTTCCGGAAAATTTTTAAATTCCAGGTGCAAGCTGGCTTTCTCCAAAACGATATGCTGCAATTCCCGCAGCACTTTGCCTACCAGGCCTTCTTCGAGTCGCAGGCGCGTGATGCAGACTGAGCTTGCTTTGTGACCGACAGTAGTGGTTAAAACGATGGCGTCGTTTTTTCATCATAAAGGTAGATGGAGCAGACGGCGGTGTTGAGATGGGACGAAAGTTTGTTGGTGACCCGCTGCAAAAACGCGGTGATGTCTGAGCTACCAGTGAGCAAGGACAGAATTTTTCCAACGTCGGAAAGGAGTTTCAGGTGTGCCTGGTCTTGCTTTTTCATATATTTTTATCCAGTTTTTGTTTAAACTTAGGAATCGTTTTGAAACCTGTGTTGTCATGCTGTAAGCATCTTTTTCGAGCATGTGCACTTGGCAAAGGTTTGTGGTAGGTTCTAAAAAGTTCCTTACAGGATGACATTGGGGCGTTTCCTGGTAGGTGTTTAAATGCTGTTCCACCG
>QQUM01000650.1 GCA_008501545.1 Calditrichota bacterium | reverse complement strand
ATTGATAACCGATCACGTATCTCAGCATCCTGTGGATTATCAGCCAGCAGTTCTTTAAGAAGTAGTTGCATAAGATTATAAGAGTCGTTGATGACCTCATTACGGCATTCCTTTCTGTGTAAAAAAGACAATCTTTTTATCTACAGTAATTTCGTATCGTCCTTTTTCTGCTCCCCCCAGAGGGTATTCAAGGTGCAAGGACGCAGGGGGATTCAAACCATAACTTTTCAAGAGTTTGAAATAACTTTTGAAGTCTACCATTCCTTCCCCGACAGGGACATTAACGATTTGCCATTTACCGTCTACTTTACCCCATTTGAAATCTTTCAACACGATAGTCTTAATTTGGTTTTTGAGTAGCTTAACACCATTTGGCCAGGATTTCCCACCTTCTGCCACAGCATGTCGAATGTCGTACTGTGCACCGAAAAATTCAGGATTGGCAGCTTTCAATATTTTATTCACTTCCCACATAGAGGCTCCAACATAAGTTCCGGAGTGATTTTGATAACAACCAACGATGTTGTATGTTTTGTTCAAATCACTCAGCTGTCGGACTTTCTCCTGATAATACTCCAATGAATCTTCCAGGGACCGATCACTTTTGAATTTGAACCAATTGCTCCTGTAATATCTGACACCCTCGACAGCAGCAGTCTTAATGATGTCTGAATCCAACGGATTTGCCACGTCAGAAATTACTGTGGTAATCATCTCACAGGTGGATCCTGAATTTTTTATATCTCGAATGGCTACCGGCAAGTCGAATTTGACATTTTCAGGTAAAACATGACCTTTAGGACGGACGGTTAGGTCTAATCCTTCAAACCCTAGTTCTGCTGAAATTTGCCCGGCCTCCCCAATGTCCAAGAACTGTAAGTGCTTGGAAAATATGTGCACTTTCAAAGGTTCATCTGGTCGATTCAGGTTAAATGCTCTGACAGGTAATGGCACAAAAGGAGTAACAATAGCCATAGTGCCTGCATTTTTTATAAACTTTCTTCGTGAAATATCCATGGATTAATGATCGCTAATAAATTGATATTTAATGCTTTAAACTTTTTTTTACTATGCTGTATTAACTGACGATCTGTACAAATGCAAGTAGAGTAAAGCTACGTTTTTCACTGTAAAACTAGTACAGTAACTCGAGTTTTTGCTGTTCTTCCACCTTTATCTGGCCTGACTGAACAACTGTATTATTACTATGCTGATTATTCTTGGCACCCCATAATAAAGCCACCAATTTTACCGGGTTGTTACGAAAAGTATTGCCCGAAATGTGTACGTTAATAATGCCTCTCGTCTTGACCAACACGCCACTTTTTTCCTTCTTACCACATGCCGTAAAGGTGTTGTTGGATAATGTTAAAAAACCGCCAATGGTTGATTCGTCATATCCACCCCGGTAGAAATGAATCACATTGCGTTGCACATTGTTGAACTCACATTGCTCAAAGGTTACCATCTCGGCGTTGTAGTCACCCTTTTCATCAGCAGCGAGTACGAAGCCATTTTCACAATTGCGGATGGTCGTATTGCTGACATTGATGGAATCAGCAAAAGAACCTTTGGAAGCTTTAAGAACGTACGCAAAATTCTCAATCACGCAATCGTCAATAAACAGGTTGTATGCTGAAGACATGTTTTCTTCCAGTGGAGCAAATGCCAACAGATTGTTTTGGCCTTTTATAGAAAGGTTCTTCAGTTTGATGATCCCTTTTGGATTCATTTCAAAGACAGGTGTATTTTTCTCACCGGTGAATACAAGCTGTGCTTTGTTTTCCCCCGCAGATCGGAGGGTAATTTTCTTGTCAATTTTGAGAGAAGTACCAAGTGTGTATACCGCATCGCCTAGCTCAACAATATCTCCGGGATTGGCTTGTTCGATTATGTCTGCCAATTCTCCTGCTGATGATGAAGCGGTAAGAATATTGGGTTCAATTGCAACTTTATCCGTCGAGAACCATTCCGGTCCGTATTTTTTCTTTTCGATTACAAATTCTTCAGCGGAAGCCAGTTGGTTGATGGCGCCAATGCTGCTCAGGTCTTCTCTTGATGCACCAAAGATATCCCGCTTAATTTTACCGAAATCATAACCATTGTATACATCATCCAGGCTTTCGCTTTGTGTGTCTTCCGGGGCAAATAACCATTCATTGACCTGTTTCATTTTTATGCGCTCGTTTCGGAGCACGTCAAATTCTGAATATTCACTGCCGTTATTATCAATGATATTATTCTTGAACCGGATGCCATCCATATCATCATGGTTGACCACTGGTGTTTCATCTGCTTGTGTATTATAAATCAGATTGTTGGCAATGGTTGTGCGGATCGGGGGCGCTGAGCGGATCTCACTTTTGGGCAGCACATCGGCGCTTGCCTTGTTCTGTCCAACACCTATCTGCCAGGGCGATTTGCAATCTACCCAGGTATTATGAGCAACCACCACGTCTGTAACCTGCTTGTATCTGTTCAAGGATGATTTTGGAATTCCATTCATAATGGCGAGGGGGCTCCTGAATTCTGCACCCCTTATTTTGTAGAAATAATTATTGGTAATCCAGTGTCCTGAGTTCACAATCCTTATGCCACCATAGAAATCGGATTCATCCCCACCTATGAAAATATTGCCATCAACAGTGGCATAATCAGCGTGCCGCAGTACCAGCGAGCCTTCACACTTATAGAAAATATTATCTGTAAATGAGTTGTTTCTTGTTTTATCTGAAATGATTTCAACCTCCCCGTTACACGCATCGAAATAATTGTTCGATACATTTACACGCCCGGGGGTCATGGATGTTCTGCTATCACCTGTTCGTATAGTTTCCGCCCGGGGACCGCCTTTTCTGGGGCGTGGACCAAAATAGTTATATACAATCTGGTGGTAGTTATTGGTATTCTCATTTCCATTATGATGAACCATCAGAGTGACACCATCATTGGCTTTCCCGGCTATGTAACAATGATCCATTTTATTGTGCTTGCCATAAAATTCGATCCAGCGGTCATTTTCCCATCTGTTCGGGCGGTTAAACCCATCTATGACACAGCTGGTTACCCGGCAATTATTGGCAATACTGTCCGCACCTATTTTGTATCGAATGATTCCTCTGCCAGGGGTATAGCCATTTCGGAAGTACAGTCCGCTAACGATTAAGTGCTCTCCACCCAGATGTAAAAAAGACTGTCCTTCAATATAAACTTCCCCAGGAGTTTCGGCCCGAAGGGTGATGGGATCTTCCTTTGTGCCCATACCAAAAAACTTGATTTGAACATCCTTCCAAACGCCATTTGCCAGGACGATTTCATCTCCGGGAGTTGCTGCATTTATAGCAGCGTTTAGTTCTTCAATATTTTTTACAACACCATCTCTTGTTTCATACTCGCTGCACGAAATTAACAAGAGAGAAGCACAAATAAACAGAATCAGGTTTTTCATAATAATCCATTGTTTTAATTTTTAATTATCGCTCAACGCGTCCACTTCCTCCGCCTTGCGCCAGTTTTTCGACCTCATCCACAGAAACAAGGTTGAAATCACCTGGAATGGTTTGCTTCAAACACGAAGCAGCAACAGCAAACTCGAGTGCATCTCTTGTGTTTTCTTTGCTGAGTAAACCATAGATCAATCCACTCGCGAAACTGTCGCCACCGCCTACACGGTCGACGATTTGTATATCGTACCGACGCGATCGTACCGGTGTTTTACAATCACGATCATCAAGCAAAAGAGCGCTCCAGCCATTACGGGAGGCAGAGAAGCTCTCACGCAAAGTTATCGCAACGGTTTGAAATCCGTATTGTTTTTTCAATGCTTTGGCGACTTCGAAATAGGATTCTTCTTCCAATTCCGCAGACTCTACATCCGACTTTCCGGCTTTAAGTCCCAGACTCTTATCTGCGTCTTCTTCGTTGGCGATGCAGACCTCGACGTATTCCATCAGCGGCTGCATGAAGCTCTGGGCTTCTTTTTCTGTCCATAATTTTTTACGAAAATTTAAATCGCAACTAATGGTGGCGCCGGCGGCTTTAGCAGCCTCACAGGCAGCCCGGACAGATGCTCGTGCGGTTTCTCCCAATGCAGGAGTGATGCCTGTCCAGTGAAACCAGCTCGCTCCTTCAAATACGGCATTCCAGTCAACTTCGTCAGCAGTCATTTGACCGACCGCAGAATGTGCACGATCATAAACCACTTTCGAAGCGCGCTGACTGGCACCCGATTCGAGGAAATAAATACCGACGCGATCGCCACCGCGCACGATGAAATCGTCGTGAACGCCATAGTTGCGGACCTGGTTAACAGCAGATTGGCCAATTTCATGCTTGGGTAACTTGGAAACGAAATAGCTTTCCAAACCATAATTCGCCAGCGCTACGGCGACATTTGCTTCCCCACCGCCATAATTAACATCAAAATTATTTGATTGAACGAAACGCTTGAAACCCGGTGTGGACAAGCGCAGCATGATTTCACCAAAGGTGACTACTTTTTTACTCATTTTTTATTCCCTTTTTGTTGATGGTTGATGGTTGATGGCTGTTGGCTGTTGGCTGTTGGCTGTTGGCTGTTGGCTGTTGGCTGTTGGCTGTTGGCTGTTGGCTGTTGACTGCCTTGAGTTTGTTAATAAGTGTATTTATCATTTTTTGCTCGACAACGAGTTGTTTTCGAATTTTTTGTGTTTCTGGCCCTTGATCAATGGAAAGTTCTTCAACGATGATTAATTGAGTCTCTAACTCAAAAC
>QQUM01000707.1 GCA_008501545.1 Calditrichota bacterium | reverse complement strand
GGCCAACAGAAGGGAAATCGGGCAGAAGCCGTGTGTCGTTGCCTTTTAGAAATTCGATGGAGGCCTGCAGCAATTCGACAAAATTGTGTGGCATAATTTTGGTCGCCAATCCCACAGCGATGCCTTCTGCACCTTGTGCGAGCAAGAGGGGAAATTTCACCGGCAGCATGACAGGTTCTTTTTTACGCCCGTCATATGAAAGCTGCCATTCGGTGGTTTGCGGATTAAACACAACTTCCAGCGCAAATTTCGAAAGGCGCGCTTCGATGTATCGTGCTGCCGCGGCACGGTCTCCGGTACGTGTGTCCCCCCAGTTTCCCTGTGGCTCGATGAGCAGTTCTTTTTGTCCCATGTTCACCAGCGCATCACCGATTGCCGCATCGCCGTGGGGGTGATATTGCATCGTTTGTCCGATGACGTTGGCGACTTTATGAAAACGGCCGTCGTCCATTTCCCGCATTGCGTGCAAAATACGTCGCTGTACTGGCTTGAGACCGTCGAATAAAGCAGGCACAGCACGCTCGAGAATCACATAGGATGCATAGTCGAGAAACCAGTTCTCGTACAATCCGTCCACGTGCACGAGCTCGTGAAGTACATTGCCGTTGCCGTTTGAGTTTATTGTATTGTCGTTTTGTTCCGTTGTACTCATCTATTTCCTGATTGCTTTCTCTACTTTTAAAAATCATTGGTTATTTTTACCACGAATGGCACGAATTACACGAATAAAACAAGTGTATATTCTTTCACAAATTTTAAAATCTTTACGGTGTCACATTCATTTCATTCATCACTTCTCAGTGTCCTGTGTCTCTGTGTCTCTGTGTAATAAGTTTATTTGATAGAGTCTTTTACTCTGCTTGCTTTATGATGGCCTTTGAAATATAGCTAAAATATTATTCAGCTAAATCCTTCTCAACCCGCAAATTATCGATGATAAATTCCTGTCTCGCGGGTGTGTTTTTTCCCATGTAATAGCTCAATGTTTTTTCCAATGGTGCGGTTTTGTCGAGAATGACCGGGACGAGCCGGATATCATCACCGATGAAGTTACCAAATTCGTCGGGTGAAATCTCGCCAAGTCCTTTAAAGCGGGTAATTTCAGGATTCTTGCCAAGTTTCCCGATTGCTTCCTGCTTCTCTTCTTCCGAATAACAATAAAACGTGTCTTTTTTATTGCGCACTCGGAATAGTGGCGTCTCTAATATAAAAAGGTGTCCACGACGCACCAACTCCGGAAAGAATTGCAGTATAAATGTGAGCAGCAACAACCGAATATGCATGCCATCCACATCAGCATCTGTTGCGATGACAACATTATTGTAGCGCAGGCCTTCGATGCCATCTTCAATATTCAGCGCATGCTGCAGCAGGTTAAATTCCTCGTTTTCATAGACAATTTTTTTGGTCAATCCAAAAGAATTTAACGGCTTGCCACGCAGACTGAAAACCGCCTGTGTTTCCACATCACGCGCTTTGGTGATCGAGCCGCTGGCCGAGTCGCCCTCGGTGATAAACAGGGTTGTATCAAGCTGCCGGTCGCCACGTTTATTATTCAGATGGACACGGCAGTCACGCAATTTTTTATTATGCAGGTTGGCTTTTTTCGCACGCTGGTTCGCCAGCTTGCGAATGCCCGCCATTTCCTTGCGCTCTTTTTCCGATTGCTGGATGCGTTTGAGCATGGCTTCCGCCACATCCGTGTGCTTGTGCAGGTAATCGTCGAGGGCTTTTTTGATAAAATCATTGACCCATGTCCGTAAAGTCGGACCATCCGGCGCTGTTGTCGTCGAACCAAGCTTTGTCTTCGTCTGCGATTCGAACACCGGTTCTTCGATTCGCACGCTGATAGCACCAACGATCGCCTGCCGGATGTCGGTGGCATCGAAATCTTTCTTGAAAAATTCGCGCACAGTTTTAACAAAGGTCTCGCGAAAGGCATTCTGGTGGGTGCCGCCCTGGGTTGTGTACTGCCCGTTGACGAAGCTGAAGTATTGCTCGCCGTATTGCCCGCTGTGCGTCACCGCAATTTCGATATCATCCCCTTTTAAATGAATGATGGGATATCGGCTGTTTTCGCTGTCTGTTTTACTTGCAAGTAAATCGTGCAATCCGTTTTTGGAAAAATACTTTTTGCCATTAAAATTGATGGTTAAACCGGAATTCAGGTAAGCGTAATTCCATAACTGGTTGTCGAGGAACTCCGGAATGTAACGAAAATTTTTAAAGACAGTATTATCGGGAACAAAGGTGACGAGTGTGCCGTTTCGCGCGCTGGATTTACCGATTTTATGGTCTTTTTCGAGCTCACCCTGGTGAAACTCAGCCACTTTATTCTTGCCGTCGCGAATAGACTCAACCATAAAAAAATTGGACAGCGCATTGACAGCTTTCGTGCCCACGCCATTCAGGCCAACCGATTTTTTAAAGGCTTTGGAATCGTACTTTCCACCGGTATTGATCTTGGCAACACAGTCGACAACCTTGCCCAGGGGAATACCCCGGCCATAATCGCGAACGGTAACTTTGTGGTCAGTGATTTTAATATCAATGATGCGGCCAAAACCCATGACATGCTCATCGATGCAATTGTCGACGACCTCTTTTACGAGTACGTAAATGCCATCATCAGGGCTGGAGCCGTCACCGGTTTTGCCGATGTACATGCCCGGTCGCATGCGAATATGCTCACGCCAATCCAGCGAGCGTATGTTTTCTTCGGTGTATTGTACGTTTTCCATAATCCTCGTTCTACTTGTTGCTCATTAAACGCTTGTTACCAATTGTGCCTGTTCTTCGAAAGAAGGACGCTTGTAATCCAACGGTAATTCGGGGCAATTTCGAAGGCAAAAAATTCTTGCCGATTCGCAGGAGTTGATAAAATAATAAAAAAATATTCAAACATGATAACAGATTTCTTTTCACAAATCAAGAAAAAAATGGTGGAAATTTAGACAGTAGTCTTGAAATAACCAGCTGCTATTTTCGATCATCCTCTGGCAAACCCAGGCTGCACCAATCCCAAAGCCATCTAGCGATAGTTAATTTTCCATGGAATCGAACGCATCAATAAAATGTTCTCAATTTCATCGATAATAAAATGGAGATAGATTACGATGAAACGACCTGCCCAAAACGAATATGCTGCCTTCTATCATACTTACATAAGCACTGTCCCGGATGGCGATATTTGTGAAACTCTTGCAAATCAGTTAAAAGCAACTCAACAGCTCCTTTCGAACCTTGGTGAAAGCAAAGCCGACTCCCGTTATGCACCGCAAAAGTGGAGCTTAAAAGAAGTGCTTGCGCACGTCGTCGATACGGAGCGTGTCTTTGCCTTCCGTGCACTCTGTTTTGCCCGCAACGATGCAGGCCCTTTCCCGTCGATGGAACAGGATGATTTCGTCCGTTTCGGGAATTTTTCAGACCGAACCTTGCAAAGTTTTCTCGACGAGTTTACACACCTTCGACGTTCCAATATTCTGCTTTTTGAGAGTTTCGACGACACAGTATCACGCAGAGTAGGCACTGCAAGCGGCACCAAAATGTCCGTTCGGGCGATTGCATACATCATTGCCGGCCACGAAAGGCATCATATGAAAATAATCCGGGAAAAGTACCTTTAAAAATCATCTACTCCGAAAAACAATAAATCACAAAGACCAAAGAGCTCTTTATTTAATCCTCGCTGCAACGAAAGCACCTCACTCCAACCTGAAACCTTCAGACTTGCAACCTGAAACCCAATTCACAAACATGACACTACCGTCAAAAAATCATCCCTGTCATTTAAATTCCGATTAAATTATTTACAAGCATCACTGAAATCTGAACTTAACACGGAAATAGTCCCATGTTTAGTATTTCCCTTAATCCCGCAGTGCTTGCTGCAACAACAGGCGGAATGCCCGAGGCGGCAGAACTTTCATTTGAACGTTTATGCCCTTACATGACGCAAAAAATCACAGTCAAACTCTGCCCTGATGCACAGCATTTGCCCGTTGCAAGCTACCAACTGGCAAAACAACTCAGCGAAGCGAAAAAGAATACACCCGATCTTCGCATCTTTCAATTCGATGAACTAAAAAATGATATGCCGATGATTATCAAAAACAGTTTTGATGGTCTCAAACCAGGCAAAATACTTCTACTCAATGCCAATCTGCGTCGTGGTTTGGGCGATTTTCTTCTGCTCCTCCCATTGATGCGGGCGCTGGCAAACCGATTAAGAATCCGTGGCTGGAACGGGAAATTCAGCATTTCAACCAATTCGGAGTTTGCCGCACTTTTGCATGGAAAGGATTATATCGAGGATATTCTGCCCGAATTCCCAAATATCGAACAGATATTGCACTATGATTATGTTCTCGAATACGGTTTGCATGTCGACCGGATGAAAGACCTGGCCGAGATCAACGACTTGCGCGATATCGATTTGCGGGTCAATATAGCACCGATTCCGGAAAAACTCGCCCGTTGGCAGTCGTTTCTATCAACCCATAAGAAAAAAATATTCATAAATTGGTCCTCTTTCGACCGGCGTCGCAGCCAATCAAATGAAAATTTTGCCGATCTGAAGGCTGAATTTCCAGACTCCTTGTTTTATACAAGCGCTTTTCAAAATCACACGTCCGGCTAGCTCTTCCCTGGTGGTCCATTCAATCACTGGCCACAGGGTAAAAATATCGCTGATCTCATCGCGATTCTCAGCATCATGGATGCCGTCATCACCACAAACACCGGCGTTGCCCATGCC
>QQUM01000301.1 GCA_008501545.1 Calditrichota bacterium | reverse complement strand
TGGCAGAATGGTATACCGCACTCCATGCAGCGTGCACCTTGAATTTGCAATTTTTCAGGTGCCATGGGCAAGTGAAATTCATTCCAGTCTTTTACACGTTCTTTGGGCGGTCTGTCTTGTGGCAGCTCCCGCGCATATTCCATAAATCCAGTTGGTTTTCCCATAAATCTATCTCCTTGCATACCGACAAATTAGTCAGCATGTTATTTTTTTATCTGCGATGAGCAGGGGATATCCTCTGCTCAATCCTGGTGGACCCAATCTAATATTTTATTTTGATGGTTTTAATTCCCGCTCACTCGCGAGACATCGTTCTTGTTTGCTTCAAAAGCTTTCATGATGGCTTCTTCGTCATCACGGCCTTTTTCTTTTTCCTGTTCAATCAAATTAAGCATGCGCTGGTAATCCCTGGGGACGACTTTCACGAATTTTGTCAGGGTTGCGTCCCAGTTCTCAAGCAAACGCCTGGCGACGATGCTGCCTGTGGCTTCAGCATGTTTGGTAACCAGCATTTTCAATTCGGCAACATCTCTTTTCTGATTAACAGGATAGATATGCACCATTTCAAGATTGCACCGCTTCTCGGCAAAATCGCCCATTTCATCGAAAATGTAGGCGAAACCGCCGCTCATACCGGCAGCAAAGTTGCGTCCGGTACGGCCGAGAATGGCCACACGACCGCCTGTCATGTATTCACACCCATGATCGCCGACGCCTTCAACGACGGCATTGACGCCACTGTTGCGAACACAGAACCGTTCACCGGCAACGCCGTTTATAAAAGCTTCGCCGGTTGTTGCGCCGTAAAATGCGACATTGCCCACAATGATGTTGTCTTCAGCGGCAAAGGATGCTTTGACCGAAGGCCTGATCACTATTTTTCCACCTGACAACCCTTTGCCGACGTAATCATTTGCATCACCTTCAAGCTTGAGCGTCATGCCTTTCGGCACAAATGCACCGAAGCTTTGGCCAGCTGAACCGGTGAAGTTTAATGCAATTGTATCATCCGGCAGGCCTTTGCTGCCATATTTCTTGCTGATTTCGCTGCCGACGATTGTACCGACAACACGGTCGGTATTCTTGATTGGGAGATCGGCCCGGACTTCTTCGCCGCGCTCGATGGCTGGCGCGCACAGCGTGAGCAGTTTGGTTATGTCCAGCGATTTTTCTAATCCGTGATCCTGCTGCCGTTGCGCATAACGTCCCACCGAAGTGGATACTGCAGGCTGGTAAAGGATTTTCGAAAGATCGATGCCGTTTGCTTTCCAGTGGCCGTTGGCGCCGCGTTGTTCAAGCATATCGGTGCGGCCGATCATTTCATTTATCGTTCGGAATCCAAGTTGCGCCATGATTTCGCGTATTTCCATTGCCACATGACGCAGGTAATTGACGACGTAATCCGGTTTACCGGTGAATTTTTTGCGTAATTCGGGATTCTGCGTCGCAACACCAACCGGGCAGGTATCCTGATGGCAAACGCGCATCATTGTACAGCCGAGTGTGACCAGCGGGGCTGTGGAAAAGCCGAATTCCTCCGCGCCAAGCAACGCCGCGATAACCACATCACGACCGGTGCGCAAACCGCCATCTGTCTCAACGACAACCCGGTCGCGCAGCTCGTTTAAAACCAGGGTCTGGTGCGTTTCCGCCAGGCCCAATTCCCACGGCAGGCCGGCGTGTTTGATGCTGCTCTGGGGCGAGGCGCCTGTGCCACCGTCGTAGCCCGAAATGAGAATGACATCAGCATGGGCCTTGGCAACACCGGCAGCGATTGTACCGACGCCGACTTCAGACACGAGTTTCACATTGATGCGAGCGTTACGGTTGGCATTTTTCAGATCATGAATTAATTCTGCCAGGTCTTCGATGGAGTAAATATCGTGGTGCGGTGGTGGTGAAATCAGGCCAACACCCGGCGTGGAATGGCGCACTTTTGCGACCCACGGATAAACTTTTCTGCCCGGCAACTGGCCGCCTTCGCCCGGCTTGGCGCCCTGGGCCATTTTAATTTGAATTTCGTCCGCGTTGACAAGGTACTCGCTGGTGACGCCAAACCGGCCGGAAGCGACCTGTTTGATAGCGCTGCGACGTAAATCGCCATTTTCGTCCGGGATCCAGCGGGCCGGATCTTCGCCGCCCTCACCGGTGTTGCTTTTGCCGCCAAGCCGGTTCATGGCTATGGCCAGGGCTTCGTGGGCTTCCTTGCTGATCGATCCATAAGACATGGCGCCGGACTTGAATCTTTTGACGATGGATTCGACCGGTTCCACTTCATCGAGGGGAATGGCGCTGCCGTTCAATTTGAAGTTCATCAAGCCGCGGATTGTCAACAATTTTGACGATTGATCATTGATTTTACTTGCGAAAAGCTTGTAGGTTGAATAGTCATCCGTTCTGGACGATTTTTGCAGATAATAAATCGTCTCCGGCGAAAGTGCATGATGCTCACCGTTTTTCCGCCATTTGTATTCACCGCCTTCCCATAATCCAGGATGAAAAGTATGCCGTGTGGGAAAAGCCTTTTTGTGCCGTTTGGCAACTTCTTCAGCAATTTCTTTCATGCCAATGCCGCCAATACGTGAGGCTGTCCGGGTAAAATAACGATCGACGAATTCTTCTGATAAGCCGAGCGCTTCGAAAATTTGTGCACCGCAATAGCTTTGTATAGTCGAAATGCCCATTTTGGAAAGCGTTTTGACAACACCTTTCACACACGCTTTGATGTAGTTTTGAATCGCCTTTTCGGGTGTAGCATCGAGCGTATTCTGCCGGATCATATCATCGATGGCTTCGAATGCCATGTAGGGATTAATCGCCGATGCACCAAAGCCAATGAGCGTTGCGTAGTGGTGCACTTCGCGGGGCTCACCCGATTCGAGCACGATGCACACCTGCGTTCGTGTTTCGTTACGGATCAAATGGTGGTGCAAACCGGAAACCGCAAGTAGGGCAGGAATACCTGCATCCCGCATGTTTGTTTTGCGATCTGATAAAATAATAATATTGGTGCCATTGGTAATGGTTGCATCCGCCGCCTCGTAGAGGTCATTCAATGCCTTTTCGAGAGACGGACCATCACCAGCCACTTCAAATAAAATAGGAAGCGTTTTCGCTTTGAAGCCGGGTTGCTGAATATGGCGAAGCTTTGCCAATTCCTGGTTGGTGAGAATCGGTGAATCCAATTTGATTTGATGGCAATTTTCCGCCTTGGGATTGAGCATATTGCGCTCGGCTCCGAGGAAAACCTCTGTCCCTGTGACCAGTTCTTCGCGAATTGAATCGATTGGCGGATTGGTCACCTGTGCGAACAATTGCTTGAAGTAATTATAAAGCAGTTTTGCTTTATCGGAAAGCACGGCAGGTGGAGTATCATTTCCCATCGCACCGAGAGGTTCAATGCCGTTGGTCGCCATTGGGCCGAGTAATATACGCAAATCTTCCGTTGTGTAACCAAACGCCCTCAGATGCTGCAGCACCGTTTTGTGATCGGGTAATGGGATCCGTTGAATCTTTGACTCCGGAATATCTTCCAGGCGGAGCATATATTTATCAAGCCATTCCCGGTAGGGATGTTCATTGGCCATTTTATGTTTCAATTCATCATCTTCAATTATCCGGCCTTCCTGCATATCCACCAAAAACATTTTGCCTGGCTCAAGCCGCCCTTTGGCCAAAACATCTTCAGGAGCAATATCCAGCACGCCGACTTCAGAGGCGAGTACAACGGTATCGTCTTTTGTGACATAGTACCGCGAAGGCCGCAAACCATTGCGATCCAAAACGGCGCCGACTTGTGAAATACCGTCTGTAAAACCGATGGATGCGGGGCCATCCCAGGGCTCCATCATCATGGCGTGGTACTCGTAAAATGCACGTTTGTCTTCGGGCATCGTTTTGTGCTTGGACCAGGGCTCAGGAATCATCATCATGATGGCGTGCGGCAAGGAGCGGCCGGCGAGATGCAGAAATTCCAGTGTGTTGTCGAATTTTGCCGAATCACTGCCATCCGGATCAATGATCGGCATGATCTTTTTCATATCGTCACCAAAAAGCGGCGATTCGTAAAGTGACTGTCCGGCATACATCCAGTTTTCGTTGCCGCGTAGCGTGTTAATTTCTCCATTGTGGGTGATGTAGCGGTATGGATGGGCGCGGTCCCAGCTAGGAAACGTATTTGTGCTGAACCGGGAGTGGACCAAAGCGAGGGCAGTTTCCAAATCGGGATCGCTCAGGTCAGGGTAATAATCCTGCAGTTGTTCGCTGAGCAACATGCCTTTGTAAACGATCGTTTTGTAGGAAAGCGAGCTCACGTAAAAATATTCGCCACCTGGAATATTAGCAAATAGTCGTATGGCGTTCCGCAGGCGTTTGCGAATGACATAAAGCTTGCGTTCAAATGCCATATCGTCGGTGATCGCAGGATTACGCTGAATGAAAAATTGTACGACCGCCGGTTCAGATTCCCGTGCAGCTTTTCCCAGATCAGAGCCTTCAGTCGGGACGGACCGCCAGCCAAGAAGCTTTTGTTCCTCCTCATCAACAATTTTTGAAATAATCTCTTTAGCTGCTTTTTGTTCATCTGCATTGCGTGACATGTAGCACATGCCAACACCATATTGTGCGAAATCCGGAAGCGAGAAGCCAAGTTTTTCACTTTCGCGCTTGAAGAACTTGTACGGGATTTGAATCAAAATTCCCGCCCCGTCCCCGGTATTGGGATCGGCTCCGGCAGCGCCACGGTGCGTGAGGTTGTTTAAGAC